>NZ_APGP01000116.1:0-13417 GCF_000404025.1 Caldicellulosiruptor sp. F32 | reverse complement strand
GGAACAACAACTGGGATTACAATTTTGTTAACCCTGTCTTTCACCCTTTTAATTGACCATTCAATGTCCTCACCAATTTGCGAAGCTGTGCATGTTGCGTAAACAAATATAAGGTCGTAGCTATCAAAGATTTTGGCTGCCTCAACTATGCTCTCTTCCAATTTTCTTGCCGCCCCAAATATAATGTCTTTTTCTACAAGGTCTGTTGAGAGTATCATGTAGTTTTTCTTTCTGACATTCTGACCGTAAAATGCACAGTCAGCCGGTGCATGAACAAGATGAAGAGAGTTTTTAATAGGGGCAAGTACCCAGCGCGCACCGTAAAAGGCACATGCGCGCTGGGACATAATCCCTGGGATTGTGGGCCTTTGACACTCAGGAACTCCATCTTTGGTTATATGCTGATTCCTCTGTTGCAAAAGATTTTGAAGCTTCATAAATCTCACCGCTTTCATATACAAAAATTAAAAAACTTTACTGATGCAGCTTATCATGCGGATATGAATAATCCAAAATGGTATTGACAATCAAATCCAAAAGCCATATACTGCCTTTGTACCCTGTAATTCCGTACCTAAAATACCCTACTCTGTCGTACACAGGAAAACCAATTCTAACAAGCGGACATTTTATTGATTTGGTGACCTCAACGCCTTTTGAATTTCCAAGCACAACATCAACCCCTACCTCTTTTGCCAAGTACTCAAACTCGTAAAGGTCGCTGTCAACAAGAATCTCTCCTTCTATGTTGTACTCATCAAATATAGCTTTTATCTCATCTGTGAATGTTGGGCTTGGGGTTGCGGTTTCAACTACCTTAACATCCATTCCAAGCTCACACAAAAATCTTGTGACACCAATTACAATGTCAGGGTCGCCAAACACAGCAGCCTTTTTCATCATTGTGTACTGGCATGTATCTGCCATGGCATCTAATAAAAGCCCTCTTTCAACTTTTAGTTCATAGGGTATTTCCACCCCATACACTTGTGAGAGATTTTCAATGAACCTGTCAGTGTTGGCAACACCCACAGGGAAAGGTCCCAACATGCTCTTTACACCAAATTCGCTTTCCAAATATTTGGCAGCAGAGCCTCCGGCATGTGGACAAAGTGAGACTGCTACCTTGCCGTTTGCACTGTCTTCAAGCTCTGAATAAGGTGTGCCACCTTCAGGGTAGAGTGGTTTTGGCGGCATAAGTGGTGAGTTTAGAGTTTTTGAGATATCAAATAGCACCGAATAATCAATCTTCATAAGGTCTAAGATGTGTTTTATCTCCTCAATATCGCCAGGGTTTATCATGCCAGGGATTATATATGCTTTGCCATTTTCCTCTTTTTTCTTTGCAAAGTACCTTACATATGAGATAGTTGCTGTGTCATACCCTTTTACATGCGTTCCTGCATAACTTGGTGTGTGAATTGGTACAATATATACACTATTTGTCACCTCACTGCTCAGCTCCTCAGAAAGCTTTTTGTACGCCTCTTTGATAAACGCTTCAATATCATCGCCTATTGTCTCGCTCGAACATGTGGTGATTACACCAATTACTGTTGGTGAGTATCTCAAAACAAGGTTTCTGATACCCTCTATGAGATTTCGGCGCCCACCAAAGACAGCCGCATCCTCATGGAATGATGTCACTGCAATGTTAACCGGCTCTTTAAAATGTCTGTTGAACTGGTATCGCACATAAGTACAGCAACCTTGTGAACCCTGGACAAGCGGAACTGCTTTGTCTATACCAAGGGTTGCGTACATTGCACCAATTGGCTGGCACATCTTTGGCGGGTTAATTGTCACATGCCTGTTTGCCTTTGAGATTAAAGGGTTAGCCAGTTTGGTTGCCATTTTGCACTCCACCTCTCTCCTACAAAATTCCAAACAGGTGCGTATAATGATTTGTAAAGGTCTCTTGCAAAGTTTACAAGTCCCTCAAAAGCTACATACGGCCCATTCTCGTACGAATGTGAATTGAGTGAGGGCACACCCAGCTTGTGCGCAAGGTATTTCTCTTTAAGACCAGTGAGGAATATATCAGGTTTGTATTTTTGTATTACCTCTTCAAGCTCAAGCTCGTTGGGATTGTCTATGACAAGCACACCATCGTCTGCCCTTGCATTTATCTTTTCATAGTCATCCTCATGCCCAAATGTGGTAGCACATGCCACAACTTCTATTCCAAGGTCACGCATAAGCGGTATCCAGTGCCAAACACGCGGTGCTCCAACATAGATCATTGCGCGTTTTCCGCGTAGCTTTTCTCTGTAAAACTGAAGCCTTGGCATGATTGATTCAAGCTCTTCTTCAATGACCTCTTCAACCTTCTTTTGGATTCCGAAAAACTCGCCAATTTCACGAAGTGAGTTGATTGTCTCTGTTATCCCAAAAAGTGTGACACGAATAAACGGCGTTCCATACTTTTCCTTCATCAGCCTTGCTATATATGTGGCTGACCTTTGACAGTGCACAATGTTGAGTTTTGCATGGTGCATCTTGCAAAGATTGTCATATGAAGCATTGCCGGTAAATGCTGTGATAATTCTAAGTCCTATCTTGGTAAATAGCTTTTCAAGCACCCAGTAATCTCCATCAATGTTGTACTCGCCTATGATATTAACATCATACGGCGTTGGGTCTTCAAGTTCTTTTGTCCCAACAATCTTTTCAAAGATTGTGTGGTTTGCTATATGATGTCCTTTGGATTGGCTAACACCACAAAATCCTGGTGAGTTGAAGGCAACTACTGGTTTTCCAATTGCTTTTGAAGCTTTTTTAGCAACTGCTTCTAAGTCATCGCCAATCAGGGCAGTAGGACATGTTGCATAGATGAACACTGCTTTCGCTTCAGGAAATTCCTGGTTTGCTTCGATGATGGCGTTGTAAAGCTTCTTTTCCCCTCCAAAGACTATGTCCTTTTCCTGCATATCTGTTGAAAAGCAGTATTTTCTGTGAAACTCACTGTCTGAAAGATGTCTTCGAGACGACCATGTATAGTAAGCACAGCCAACTGGCCCATGGACTATTTGAATTACATCCTTTACAGGTCCTCCAACAACACCTCTTGCCCCTGCAAATGCACACCCACGTTCTGTCATGTCGCCGGGCACTGTCCTGACGTTGCAAACAGGTATCACAGGATTTTTCTTATCAGTGATATATGTGTGCCTTCCTCTTTCTTCAATGCACTTGTCACAATCAAGAGTTACAAATGGCATTTTTATTCAGCCCCCTTTTTTGACAATTTTTTATACCAAAGCCTCAAAGCCTTTTTCCCTTGTCCTGATTCTTATGCTATCTTCAACAGGAAGGACAAATATCTTTCCATCTCCTACCTGGCCTGTGCGGTTTACCGCCATGATGATGTTGACAACCCTTTCTACATCCTTGTCATCAACAATGATTGTAATCATGCGCTTTGGAACAAACTCCATAGCAGATGATGAAAGCACCATCTCGGTTGCCTTGTCAACCTCAATAGCTTTTACCTCACCAACAAGTCCACGCTGCCTGCCGCGCCCCAATACTTTTTGGAAGGTGGCAGCAGGATACCCTGCTGCCGCCAGTACATCTTTTGTCACGCCAACCTTGTTCATTCTGATAATTGCTATTATCTCTTTCATTTTGGAAACTTCACCACCTTACGTTTTTGTAAATAAATTTAAAGCTTCTTCTCACCTGTTCTGATTGTATACGCCTCTTCAACAGGGCTTATAAAAATTTTGCCATCTCCAAAGTTTCCTGTGTATGCATTTTGTAGAATGATATCTACAACTTTTTGGCAATCCTCATCCTCAACAACCATCATCAGCATTGTTTTTGGAAGTTCATCATATAGGATACTTCCTGTTCTGATTCCCTTTTGTTTGCCTCGACCAAATACATCAATCTTTGTCATAGAAACAAAACCATTTGAGTCAAGTGCACGAACAACCTTTTCTTGCATCTCCGGCCTTATTATTGCCCTTATCATCTTCATAACTCAAAATACCTCCCTGAATTTTTCTGCTTTTTTGATGTATGTTAGTCTGCCAGTCCATACTCTTCTATTAGCTTTTCAAGCTCATCCATCGGCATTGGTTTTGGAATTACAAACATATCGTTTTCTATTATTCTCTTTGCAAGGTCTAAGTACTCTTTTGCCTGATTGCTCTCAGGGTCATATTCAATCACAGTTTTTCTGTTAATCTCTGCTTTTTGGACAATGTTGTCGCGGGGTATGAACTTTATAAGCTGGGTGCCAAGCCTCTTGCAAAACGCTTCTAAAAGCTCCTTTTCGTTTTCTACCCTCCTTGAGTTGCAGATAATTCCGCCAAGTCGAACGCCACTTGTCTCCGCAAACTTGAGGATTCCTCGGCAGATGTTGTTTGCAGCATAAAGTGCCATCATCTCACCAGAGGCTACAATGTAAATCTCGTTTGCCTTTCCTTCTCTGATTGGCATTGCAAAACCACCACAAACAACGTCACCCAGAACATCATAGAATACAAAGTCAAGGTCGTCAGTAAAAGCTCCAAGCTCTTCTAAAAGGTTAATTGCTGTTATAACACCACGCCCGGCACACCCAACACCAGGCTCTGGCCCACCAGACTCAACACACCTAACTCCACCAAATCCTGTGAACATTACCTTGTCAAGCTTGACATTGCTCTCACCAACCTCTCTGACAGTGTCCATTACTGTTACCTGTGATTTGACTCCCAAAATTAGGCGCGTTGAGTCAGCTTTCGGGTCACATCCGACAATCATTACCTTTTTGCCAAGAGTTGCTAAAGCTGCAACTGTGTTTTGAGTTGTTGTAGACTTTCCAATACCGCCTTTTCCATAGATTGCAATCTGTCTCATTCTTTTTTTGACCTCCCTTTCACCAAGATAGTTTTTTATTGAATTGTCAATTTTGTTATGGTAAACTTTAATTTGAGGGTACAAAGAGGATATAATTTTGCGTGCCAGGGGGAGATTATTTTTGTACAAATTCACCAGCTTGTGTGGAGGGTGAAGGAAGTACTTTTTTGCTCTCCCCCTGAATTTTATCTTTATTTGAAATAAGGATAAAATCTATAAAAAGGGCAACAGCAGACACCAAAATTTTTGGGTTTTCTCAAAACTTTTGATAACACGTGGCAATGGCAGGCACAAAACACATTATTCACTTTTCAAAAGAGAGGGGCGCAAGAGGCAAGGCAGATTTATTATCCTCTCAATTTGGGGGTGTTTTGGATGCCTGCTGTTGCCAAATTATAAGCGGGAAATTACTGACCGAAGATATAGGGTAGTCCCCAAATTTCATATCGCACTTTCTCCCTTTTCGCCGGTTCTGATTCTCACTGCATTTTCGACATTGTAGATGAATATCTTTCCATCGCCTATCCTGCCAGAGCGTGCAACTTTTATGATTGTGTCTACAATTCTATCGACCTCTGAGTCTTTTACAATAAGCTCAATCTTTATTTTTGGTAAGAGGTTTATGTTAATCTCAACACCTCTGTAATACTCAGTCTTTCCCTTTTGAAGACCACAGCCCATAACCTGTGACACCGTCATACCTTTGATGCCAAGCTGGTTTAAAGCATCTTTTACCTCTTCAAGCTTCTCAGGCCTGATTATACACTCAATCTTTTTCATAATCTTCACCCTTTTCAATTAAGATTTGGCTTATCTACATATTTTTACTTAACTGTTTGAGATTTTATTACAAAGTCTCCATACGCTGCTGTGCCATGTTCTGTAACATCCAGACCTTCTATCTCTTCCTCTTCAGAGACTCTCAAACCAACTGTGAGCTTGATAATTGCAAAGAGGATAAAGGCTGTTATTGTAGTCCATATAAACGTTGAAACAACTCCGGCAAGCTGCACTAAAAATTGTTTTATTCCACCGCCATAGAAAAGACCTCCATCTGTTGCAAAAAGACCAACCATCAGTGTACCAAACGCACCACATACGCCATGCACTGAGATTGCACCGACTGGGTCATCAATTTTGAGCTTTTTGTCAATGAACTCAACAGCGACAACTACAAGTATTCCTGCAAGACCACCAATAATTGCTGCACCCCAAGTGTTGACTGATGCACATCCTGCTGTAATTGCAACAAGACCAGCCAAAGCACCGTTTAGTGTCATACTAACGTCTGGTTTTTTGTACTTTAGCCATGTATATATCATCGCCAAGTCCGCACCCATTGCAGCTGCCAAGTTTGTATTGACTGCAATATCGCCAATTTTGTCGTTCATACCTGAAAGAGTAGAACCTGGGTTGAATCCAAACCAGCCAAACCACAAGATAAATGTGCCAAGAGCTGCTAAGGTTATGCTATGGCCTGGGATAGCATTGACCTTGCCATCTTTTGTGTATTTTCCTATTCTCGGTCCAAGCATTGCGGCACCTATCAGTGCACTCCAGCCACCAACAGAATGTACAACAGTTGAACCTGCAAAGTCAATAAAGCCGAGCTTGCTAAGCCAGCCGCCGCCCCACGCCCAGTGACCAACAACAGGATATATTATGAATGAAATAACTGCGCTGTAGATACAGTAAGCAATGAACTTTGTTCGCTCAGCCATAGCACCAGAGACAATCGTTGCGGCTGTTGCTGCAAATACTGTCTGGAACATCAAGAATGATGTAAGTGGAATTGAAAGCCCTAAATGTTTGAATGAGTCGCTTAGGAAAAATCCTGACGTTCCTATAAAACCACCAGCATCTTTGCCAAACATGAATGCAAACCCGAACAACCAGAAAATTACAGAACCAATTGCAAAGTCCATTAGGTTTTTCATAACAATGTTGCTTGCGTTCTTTGCTCTTGTAAAACCTGCTTCAACCATTGCAAACCCTGCTTGCATGAAGAAGACCAAAAACGCTGTAATAAGCACCCACACATTGTCAATTGCTGTTGCGACCTTTTCAGGTGTAATCTGGTCAGCTTTTGCTGTGCTAAATCCTAATATCAAAGCAAGGATTAAAAGTACAATACCAAGCAGGATTTTAAAACTTCTATTCATTTTTAACCCTCCTCATTTAATTGAAAGTTGATTTGAATTTGAAAAGCACTTTTTAACACCTCCCTGCGCCCCTCTTTTCAGAAATAAATTTATGTGGTATAATAAAAAAGCTATTTTAAAGAAAAAAGTAAAAGAAAAAACATTGCAAATGGGTTGTGTGTGGAGTATTATCCCATGTGAGGTAAAAGAAGTATTGAGTAAATTGCGGTGTTAAATAAAAAAGGCAAAGGCAACCTTTTGAAAGGCGCCTTTGCCTTTCTTTTTTTATTCTCTTTGTTTATTCTCATTATATTCTTCATTTTGCAATTTGTCAATACCAAAATTGCATTTTATTTTATATAAAGTTTTTAAGGTAATTTATAATTGTTTTAGATATTGTATATAAAAAGTAGGATGTATTTGTATGCTTTGCTTTTTGTTAATCTAATTCTATAGTACCTAATTAGATGATTATTGCATGATAACAAATTTACAAGGCAAATTTTTATGGTTATATTATAATGATTAACAGAAAGAAAAAAAAGGAACCAGCTGTAACAGAGAGGTATGCTTCTGTGAAACTTCCAGAGGATTTTAAAATCTTATTCAAAAATTACAACTTTGAAATGTTAGATACAGAGAAACACAAAGAATTAATAGTGAACTACCATCCACCTGAAGAGGTGGAGGCTTCGCAAGAAGTTTGGTAGTGTTATACTACCCTTATTCTCACAGGGTGGTTCACACACCCACTACTGGTTATCTGCCTTATAGCAGATTCACCAGCTACTTTTCTTAAAATATTTATCGCACCGTTTATATCTGCATTAACAACATACCCGCAATCTTTACATACGTACAATCCCCTGTGTTTCCTGTTACTTTTCTTTATTATTTCACATCTACTGCATGTCTGTGATGTATAGCTTTCATCCACTTCCACATACCCTATACCATAATACTTGCACTTTGATTCTAACTTCCTCTTGAACTTCTCAAACGGTATCCCCACAAAATTTTGATTGTTTACTTTACCAAGATTTATCTCTTGTTTTATCTCCTTCATTTTCCCTACTACTACCCAGCCTATTTGATTACTTAAACAATGCTTAACTATTAAGTTGACTGCTTGATTCAAAAAGTTGTCAATTATATGCTGCCTTCTAAGAGAAATCTGAGCAAGTCTTCTACCAGATTTTATCCCTTGCTTGCTGTAAATTGACTGAAGTCTTGCTCTTTCCTTGTTGTACCATCGGTTGACTGATTTTATATACCTGCCTTCTATCAAAAAGGCAGTCCCGATGGTATCAGCCACCGCTGCAAAATTGTCAAGCCCTAAGTCTATCGATAAGTACTTGCTTTTGTCAAGATTATAAGACTGTTCTTCTTCCTCATACACATACTCAATCTCAAACCATCTGCCATGAAACTTTGGTATTATCCTGACTTCCTTGAGCTTTTTGCCTGTAATGTTTTGCGGCAACTCAAAATACAAGTACCTTATCCCAAATTCCCTGTAAAAATTTCTACCAAGACTGAGTCTTAGTTTATCCCCTTCTACCTTGAACTGGTCCTTAGGGAAAACAATCTGGTACATCCCATCCTTTGGTAGGTATTTTGGTATTGAAACTTTTTTATCTGTTTTCTCTTCTTTTTTAGCTTTCAAAAGACCTAAAAAGGATTTAAAACCCTCATCTACAGAAATAAGCGTTTGCTGGGCAACCTGCGATGGAAGCAGTCTGTAGTTTTCATTTTCCTTTACAAGATGATATACACTTTCATATCGCAGATATTGCCGGGTTTTGAAATAGTGTTGCCTTATGTGATACAAAGCATAATTGTATAGATTCTTTGAAAAATGGCACAGTATTTGCAACAACATGTATGTTTGTTTATCACATCTTATGTGATTTTTCTGGGTTTTGTACATTTTGCATCACCTTAAGAATATTGTATCATATCTTTGGCAATTTATCTCCATCTTATAGAAGATGGAGTCTTCTTGCTTGATCTGATAAATAACTGGGTAGATAGATCTAAATATTATTGACATGTTCTTTTTGAGCAATTAGCAGGAACATCTCACTGCTATCAATATTGCAAATGCTATTTAGCTTTGCTTTTTGGCACAAGACGATGATTTCATTCATCGGCGGCAGAAAATGATTCTTTACTGGTTCAGGAAGGTCTTTATGAAGGCTATTTATTCTATCTCTTGACTGTGAATGAGCAATTGCAAGCTTGCCACCTTCTTTTAGCATCTGAGAAAACTTTTTCACTGCCATTTCTTTGTCTTCTATATGGGGAAAGACTGAGTAGCATATGATAGCATCAAAGTATTCCTTGAAAGAAAGGTCTACAACATCGCAACAAACAAAATCTACATTTTCTATATCTTTGTACTTTTCTTTTGCTCTTTCAATCATCTTCTTTGAAATGTCCACCCCGAGATAGCTTCCTTGCTGCCCGACAAATTTTAAAATATATTCTATCAAAACTCCTGTGCCACATCCAACATCTAAAACCTTATCACCCTTTTTGAGCTGGATTTTTTCTATTATTTCATTTACCTTTTGAGGGTCATGCCATGCAATTTCATCCCATTTTTCTGCAAGCATGTCAAAATACTCTCGCACATCCATGTTTATCTTTCACCTCTTTTTAATAAGACTGTTGAGAAAAATTGCATATAGCAAAAAAGCAAAAGCCCACAAAAGGAAAATTCGAGATGCTTCTTCCCTTCGTGGGCTTTGTTATTCTATATTGTTTTTTTAGCTACTATTAAAATATATTATCAGATTTTCTTTTTAATGAAAACTTTTTAATAGTATAAAACTCTTTTTGATTATTTAAACAAGGTCAAGAGCACACCTGCTGCAACTGCAGAGCCTATAACCCCTGCAACGTTTGGACCCATTGCGTGCATGAGTAAAAAGTTTGACGGGTTCTCCTTTTGCCCAACAACTTGAGAAACACGTGCTGCCATAGGAACAGCTGAAACACCTGCAGATCCAATTAGAGGATTGATTTTCCCACCAGAGAGTTTGTACATTATCTTGCCAAACACAACGCCACCAGCTGTTGCAAATATGAATGCCAAAAGTCCCAAGAAGATTATCGCAAGTGTCTTTGGATTTAAAAACCTGTCTGCACTTGCCGTTGCACCAACAGAAAGTCCTAAAAAGATTGTGATGATGTTAATAAGTGCATTCTGAGCAGTTTCTGAAAGTCTTTCAACAACTCCACATTCTCTGAAAAGATTGCCAAGCATGAGCATGCCAATCAGTGGTGCAACAGATGGCAAAAGTAGAGATACAATTATTGTCACAGCAATAGGGAAAACTATCTTTTCAAGTTTTGAAACCTCTCGAAGCTGATCCATCTTGACCATGCGCTCTTCCTTTGTTGTCAAAAGCTTCATGATTGGCGGCTGGATAAGCGGAATTAGCGCCATGTAAGAATATGCAGCAATTGCAATAGCTCCAAGAAGGTGTGGCGCAAGCTTGGTGGTAAGGAAAATTGCAGTTGGACCATCAGCACCACCAATTATGCCAATAGATGCTGCTTCTTGCGGTGTAAACCCAATAAGAAGCGCTACCATAAAAGCAAAATAAATTCCAAACTGGGCAGCAGCGCCAAGAAAAAGACTGCTTGGCATTGCAATTAGTGGCCCAAAGTCTGTCATCGCCCCAACACCAAGAAAAATCAGTGGTGGATAAATGCCAAGCTTTACTCCTTGATAAAGATAATAAACAAGCCCGCCCTTGTCTTGGCTTGACAAGAAAGAAAGTGGCAGGTTTGCAAGCATCATACCAAATGCAATAGGCAAAAGCAAAAGCGGTTCAAACTTTTTGCCAATTGCAAGGTACATCAAGACGCATGAAATCCCAAGCATAATAGCCTGACCTAAGGTTATCTTTGCAAAACCTGATGTTATGAGTATATCAGAGATTGCTTTTGTTATCATATTGAAAAATTCCATCTTTGCTTCTCCCCTTCTTTGGTAATTACTTTAAGATTGCTAAAATATCACCACTTGCAACCTGAGCTCCTTTTGATACAACTACCTTTTCAACAGTGCCATCTTCCGGTGCCATAATCTCATTTTCCATCTTCATCGCCTCTAAGATAAAAAGAACATCACCTTTTTTGACCCTTTGCCCCTCTTGGACATTCACAGCCAAGATTTTTCCTGGCATTGGCGCAGAAATCTTTATTCCTCCGGCTACTGCTTTGCCAATCTCCTCTGCTGATACCTTTTTTGAAGTTTCATTAGCCTGTTTTGAACCATTGCCGTTTTCTACTCTTTCAACTTCAACCTCAAACTTCTTACCATTAACTGTTACAATATATTTCATCTCAAAAATCACCCTCCGCAAAAATAAGTTTTATTTCAAAACATTTTTTACCTGTTAACAGGTTTTATTGATTTTATTTTTAGCTCAGAAAGTGGAATACTGGTGTCAAATGAAACTGCTGCCAAAATTGCCGCAACCTCTTCATCATCAGCGTCAATTACCAAAGCTTCACCTGAGACAAAACCTGTTTTGTCTGCTGGTTTGTACTCATCCGTCTCATCTATGGTGAGATTTAAACCTTCATCAATACCACTTTCTTTTTGTGGCGCTTTTGCAATCCTTTGTAAAACTTTTGAAAGAAGGCTTATAATTAAGCTCAAAAGCGCCAAAACAGCAAAGACAATGAGCATTCCAATAATGGTGACTTCAAACCCTAAGATGAGCCTCTCACCCAGTGTACTGTAGTTGTAATGCATCTTTTCTCACCTTCTTAAAACTTATGATTTCAAACCTTCAATTGTATACACAATCTTTCGCATCTGGGCGGTCTTCGGTTTACTTCTATTTTTCAAAAACTCTTCAGCAACCTGCGGGAAGAGAATGTAAGATAAAACATCCTCATCAGTCTTTGCAAAGTCTTTTATCTGCTGTTTTGTCTTTTCGAAAATGGGCTCTAATGTGTCTGCAAACCTTCCTTCAATCGGCTTTTCGCTGCCAAGCACCTTTTTTACAAGCTCAGGATTTATCTCCCCAGGCGGTTTTCCATACTCTCCTTTTATATATGCCTTTACCTCTTTCAAAATCACCTTGTACCTCTCGCCAGCGAGGACATTTGCAGCAGCCTGTGTCCCAACCATCTGGCTCATTGGTGTGACAAGCGGTGGATAACCTAAATCCTCTCTTACCCTTGGTACCTCCATCAAAACTTCATCAAGCTTATCCAAAGCGTTTTGCTGCTTTAGCTGCGCAATAAGGTTTGAAAGCATCCCACCTGGAATCTGATAAATGAGTGCATCTGTATCTGTTGACAAAACAAAAGGATTAAGTAGCCCATTTTGGATAAACTTGTCTTTTACGGGCTTGAAAAAGTCGTTTATCTCTTTTAGTACCTTGCTATTTAGCCCTGTGTCAAGGCCCATTTGCTTTAGAGCATAGTTGAGTGTCTCTGTTGGTGGCTGTGATGTGCCTCCTGAAAAGCTCGAGATTGCTGTGTCAATACCATCAACTCCAGCTTCAACTGCTTTTAGGTATGTGAGAATTCCAAGCCCTGTTGTGGAGTGTGTGTGAAGGAAAACTGGTACCTTTACGTTTTCTTTTAGGGCTTTCACAAGATCATAAGCTTCTTTTGGGCTCATGATACCTGCCATGTCTTTTATGCAGATGGAGTGAACGCCCATATTTTCAAGGTCTTTGCCAATCTTTACGTACATCTCAAGATTGTGGATTGGGCTTATAGTATACACAATTGTGCCCTGTGCATGACCACCTGCTTTGATTGTCTCATCAACAGCAACTTCAATGTTTCGCAGATCATTTAAAGCATCAAATATCCTTATTATATCCATGCCATTTTCAATAGATTTTCGAACAAACATCCTCACAACATCGTCTGGGTAATGCTTGTAGCCCAAAAGGTTTTGACCACGTAAAAGCATCTGAAGCTTTGTGTTTTTCACTTTTGATCTTATTTTTCGCAAGCGTTCCCAAGGGTCTTCATTTAAGTACCTAAGACATGAGTCAAATGTTGCACCGCCCCAGCACTCAATTGAATAATACCCTGCAGAGTCTATTCTGTCTAAAATACCTTCAAAATCTTCCAAAGGCATCCTTGTTGCAATTAGTGATTGCTGGGCATCCCTTAAAACGGTTTCTGTAATGAAAATTCTCTTCATTTTTTTCAACCCCTTCTACCACCTGCTTTGAATTTTGCTGCCAATTTTATTTTGGTCAATTTTTTAACAATAAGCGCACGGTATTTATTGTATCATCTTTACTTAAATTTTTCTACATTAAACCTTACAAACCTGTTTGTGAATATTTCACATTGATTGCTTTATATCTGTGCCTACTACTTCCAAAAACCTGGCAAGATTGTTATATATATGCATGGAAATCTACAAAAAATAAAAG
>NZ_APGP01000115.1:0-1926 GCF_000404025.1 Caldicellulosiruptor sp. F32 | reverse complement strand
AGCTTCAGCCTATACAAACATTTTTATACAAGGTCATAGCTCAGGTAACATCAAACCAAATGCTTGCATATGCACCTGGGGGGATTGCAACAAGGAATGTAACCTCACAATCTCTTAAGATGGCTACAATGGTTATAACCACATTACCAATTGTATGTGTATATCCGTTCTTGCAAAAGTATTTTGTCAAAGGACTCTTGATTGGTGCTATAAAAGGGTAAAAGATTTGGTGTAATTTAAATTTTGGGCATTGACTGCACTCAAAATTGCGAGGGGTGCAGTTGAAAAAAATAAAGAACTGCAAAAAGGAGGTTTTGATGTATGAAGGGGTTTAATTTCAAAAAACTTAATTTCAAAAAACTGTTTGCTGTCATTGTAGTTGTAGCTTTTGCTATTTCAATTATTCCATTTGCAATTGGCAGTGCAGCAAGCTCTGTCAAGCCAGGCTGGAAAGAAGATAGCAAAAAACCTATCACGTTTGACTGGTACATTAACTTTTCATGGTTTGCCACAAAATGGGGTGGAAATGCAGTTTCTGATTACGTCACCAAAAAGACAGGTGTGAAAATTAACTTTATAGTCCCAGCTGGGAATGAAAACGAAAAACTCAATGTTATGATTGCGTCTAACACACTTCCAGACTTCATCACTCTTGGCTGGTGGGAAGAAGCAGTCAAAAAGATGATTGCAGGAAAACTTGTGTATGCTTTAGATGAACTTGCCAAGAAATATGATCCATACTTCTTCACAGTTGCGAACAAGCAAAGACTTGGCTGGTATACAGAACCAGATGGACATGTCTATGGCTATCCCAACGCATCTTATACACCGAGTGATTATCAGAATCCAAAGTTAAAAATTTATTCCAACCAAACATTCCTTGTACGAAAAGATATGTACGAAGCTCTTGGCAAGCCTGACATGAGAAAACCAGATACATTCTTGAAAGCTTTAGCTGACGCTAAAAAGAAATTCCCAAAAGTAAATGGCCAGCCACTTATTCCAATTGGATTCCATGAATTTACCGACACAGGTTGCTATTCATTAGAGAGTTATCTGTGGAATTTCTTAGCGCTTCCACGTGAGAAGAATGGTAAGCTTTATGACATTGTGGCACATCCAGAGTATATCAGGTGGCTCAAAACTTTCAATGAAGCATACAGAAGAGGACTCATTGCAAAGGATGTATTCATTGACAAGAGAGCTCAGATGGAAGAGAAGATTGCTCAAGGAAGATACTTTAGCATGATTTACCAGAGAACAGACTTCGTTGCTCAGCAGCAAGAACTTTACAAGAAAAATCCAAACATGATTTATATTGCAGTTGACGGTCCAGCAAACTCAAAACTTGAAAAGCCAAAGCTTGCAGGTCCTGGCATTGCAGGTTGGACACTTACTATGATTTCAAAGAACAACAAAGATCCAAAAAGAGCAATAAGATTTATGAGCTACTGGCTGAGCCCTGAGGGTCAGAAAGATTTCTACCTTGGGCCAAAAGGTGTAACTTGGGATGTAATAAAGGGTAAAGAGCAGTTCAAGCCTGAAGTTGTAAAGCTTATGCAAACTGACAGACCTACATTTGACAAGAAGTATGGTGCAGAGCTCACTTACTGGATGCTTGGCGACTGGCCATATGTATCCCAGTGGGACCCTGGCATGCCACCATACCTGCAACAGATGGCTGATTGGACACTTGGCAAGACTGTTAGCTATGCACAGTATGACAACCTGAATCCACCTGCTGATAGCCCAGAAGGGATCATAGCACGAAAGATTGCTCTCAAATGGGGTCAGACTTTGCCAAAACTTATAATGGCTAAGTCACCAGCTGAGTTTGATAAAATCTTCAAAGACTTCCAGAACTATAAAAAGCAAGTTGGGTTTGATAAATTACTTGCATGGCAGCAGAAGAAGTTGGAAGAGAAT
>NZ_APGP01000114.1:0-595 GCF_000404025.1 Caldicellulosiruptor sp. F32 | reverse complement strand
TATGAAGTAAAACTTGCTAAAAGTCGTGCAGAATTTACTGCTTTAAAAAGTCAAATTAATCCTCACTTTCTGTATAATACTTTGGATTGTGTAAGAAACTTGGCTTTTATGTATGATGCTCCAGAAATTGTTAAAATAGCTACTTCTATGGCTAATATATTTAGATACAGTATTAAAGGTAAAGAATATGTGGCTCTGCATGAAGAAATAGAATGTATTAACGACTATCTAAAAATTATGAATATCAGATTTGCGAATAAGTTTAATACCCAAATTAATATTCCTGAAGAGCTTTTTAAATCAAAAATTCTCAAAATGATTCTACAACCAATTGTAGAAAATGCTATTTATCATGGACTCGAAAGAAAACTTGGTAACGGCAATTTAATAATTTCAGCTTCTGCGATTAATGACATCTTGCAAATTACCATTCACGACGACGGAAAAGGAATTCCAGAAGATGAACTTTCAGAACTTTTAGCTCAAATGGAAAAAGAAATTCTTCCTTCCTACCATAATAAAAATGAAGAAACACGCAGTACGGGGATAATAAATGTCCATAAACGCATAAAATTGTATTATGGAGAATCCTATG
>NZ_APGP01000113.1:0-44636 GCF_000404025.1 Caldicellulosiruptor sp. F32 | reverse complement strand
AGGTTTATAAACCAAAGAATTACTGTGAGATTTGGTGAAGATATCATTGAGGTTGACAAGCATGAGGTAGACCTTGTTGATATATCGCCAAAACAGATTGTTTCAGTTTCTACGTCATTGATACCATTTTTAGAGAACGACGATGCAAACCGTGCGCTTATGGGTTCTAATATGCAACGTCAGGCGGTACCACTTTTGACTACAGAAGCTCCAATTATTGGAACAGGTGTTGAGTACAGAGCTGCAGTAGACTCTGGTGTTTGTGTACTTGCCAAAAAAGATGGTATTGTTGAAAAAGTATCTGCTGATGAAATTGTCATCCAGAATCATGATGGTACAAAGGACGTATACCATCTTTTGAAATTTAAGAGGACAAACCAAGGCACATGTTTCAACCAGCGACCAATTGTAAGAAAAGGTCAAGAAGTAAAAACAGGAGAGGTTATAGCAGACGGTCCATCAACCGACCATGGCGAGCTTGCACTTGGTAAAAATGTCCTTGTTGCGTTCATGCCATGGGAAGGTTATAACTATGAAGATGCTATATTGATTTCTGAAAGACTTGTAAAAGAGGATGTATACACATCCATTCATATAGAGGAATACGAGTGTGAAGCAAGAGACACAAAGCTGGGACCAGAAGAGATTACAAGGGATATACCAAATATTGGTGAGGATGCAATAAAAGACTTAGATGAAAGAGGAATTATCAGAATTGGTGCAGAAGTGAAAAGTGGAGACATTCTTGTAGGTAAGGTCACACCAAAAGGTGAGACAGAACTCACTGCTGAGGAAAGACTTCTTCGTGCTATCTTTGGTGAAAAGGCAAGAGAGACAAGAGATACATCCTTGAGAGTACCTCACGGTGAGGGTGGAATAGTTGTTGATGTAAAAGTATTCTCACGTGACAAAGGCGACGAGCTGCCGCCTGGTGTAAACCAGCTTGTAAGAGTATATGTTGCACAGAAGAGAAAGATTTCAGTTGGCGACAAGATGGCAGGAAGACACGGAAACAAAGGGGTTATTTCAAGGATTTTACCTGTTGAAGATATGCCATTTTTACCAGATGGTACTCCGGTTGATATAGTGTTAAACCCATTAGGTGTGCCGTCACGTATGAACATTGGTCAGATTTTGGAGACACACTTGGGATATGCAGCAAAGGCGCTTGGCTGGAAAGTTGCAACACCTGTATTTGACGGTGCAAAAGAGGAAGACATTGAAGAAGCATTGAATCTTGCAGGACTTTCACCAAATGGAAAGACTATCCTATATGATGGCAGAACAGGCGAACCATTTGATAATGAAGTCACTGTAGGATACATGTATATGTTAAAGCTTGTTCATCTTGTTGATGATAAGATTCACGCACGCTCAACCGGACCATATTCGCTTGTTACACAACAGCCGCTTGGTGGTAAAGCTCAGTTTGGTGGCCAGAGATTTGGTGAGATGGAGGTTTGGGCACTTGAGGCATATGGTGCTGCGTATACGCTGCAAGAGCTTTTGACTGTTAAATCTGACGATGTGACAGGTAGAGTAAAGACTTATGAGGCAATTGTAAAAGGAGAGAATATTCCAGAACCGGGTATTCCTGAATCATTCAAGGTTTTGGTGAAAGAGCTTCAGAGCTTGTGCCTTGATGTAAAACTCCTGTCAGAAGATAATAAAGAGATTGAACTTAAAGAGTCTATAGATGAAGACGAACAGCCACAAGGTCTTGGTGCATTTGAGCGAGGACTTGAGGAAGTTGAGAATGGCGAAGAAGATGATGATAAAGAGAAATTCTATGAAGATTTAATGGATGCAAGCCAAGAACAAGATGAGAGTGCAGATGACGATATCGATGAGTAAAACCTCAAAAAGGTGGGTGTAAGGCAGATGGATTTGTTCAATTTTGATGCCATAAAGATTAGCCTTGCTTCTCCAGAAAAGATTAGAGAGTGGTCACGCGGAGAGGTCAAAAAACCTGAGACTATAAACTATAGAACATTAAAGCCAGAAAAGGATGGACTTTTTTGTGAAAAAATCTTTGGTCCGACAAAAGACTGGGAGTGTCATTGTGGAAAATACAAAAAGGTAAAATACAAAGGTGTTGTTTGTGACAAATGCGGTGTTGAGGTGACAAAATCAAAGGTAAGACGTGAGAGAATGGGGCACATTGAACTTGCTGCCCCTGTTTCTCACATCTGGTATTTCAAAGGTGTTCCAAGCCGCATGGGTCTTATACTTGATATGACCCCAAGAAACTTGGAAAAGGTTTTATACTTTGCGGCATATGTTGTCATTGACCCCGGCGATGTGCCAAACTTAGAGAAAAAACAAATACTATCTGAAAAGGAATACAGGGAGCTAAAAGAAAAGTATGGCGACAGATTCAGGGCTGGAATGGGAGCAGAGGCTATAAAAGAGCTTTTGAAAGAGATAGATTTAGACAAGCTTTCTCAAGAGCTACGACAAGAGCTTGAGACAGCAACAGGTCAAAAGAAGCTAAAAATAATAAAAAGGCTTGAAGTTGTCGAGGCATTCAGAAAATCAGGAAACAGACCTGAGTGGATGATATTAGATGTAATACCTGTTATCCCACCTGAACTTCGTCCAATGGTCCAGCTCGATGGAGGGAGATTTGCAACATCTGATTTGAATGATCTGTACAGAAGAGTTATAAATAGGAACAACCGTTTGAAAAAGTTAATGGAGTTAGGCGCACCTGACATAATTATCAGAAACGAAAAGAGAATGTTACAAGAAGCAGTTGATGCACTTATTGACAATGGTAGGCGTGGAAGACCTGTAACAGGTCCTGGAAACAGGCCTTTGAAGTCACTCTCTGATATGCTAAAAGGCAAACAGGGAAGGTTCAGACAGAATCTTTTAGGAAAACGTGTTGACTATTCAGGTCGTTCTGTTATAGTTGTTGGACCTGAGCTAAAGATTTATCAGTGTGGTCTTCCAAAAGAAATGGCACTTGAGCTTTTCAAGCCATTCGTAATGAAAAAACTTGTTGAAAAGGGAATATGTAACAATATAAAAAATGCTAAAAAAGCAGTCGAAAGACAAAGAAGTGAGGTATGGGACATATTAGAAGAGGTCATAAAAGACCATCCAGTTTTGTTAAACAGAGCTCCAACCTTGCACAGACTTGGAATTCAGGCATTTGAACCAGTTCTTGTTGAAGGAAGAGCTATAAGGCTTCATCCTCTTGTATGTACAGCATACAATGCAGACTTTGACGGTGACCAGATGGCAGTACATGTTCCACTTTCTGCAGAGGCACAAGCTGAGGCAAGGTTTTTGATGCTCTCTGCGAATAATTTACTTAAACCTGCTGATGGAAAGCCTATTGTAGTTCCAACGCAGGATATGGTTTTGGGAATCTATTATTTGACGCTTGAGAAAAAAGGAGATAAGGGCGAGGGGATGATGTTCTCCTCAGAGGATGAGGCACTACTTGCATATGAACACAAGGTTGTTGGACTTCATGCAAAGATTAAGGTGAAAAGGACTATTGAAAAGGATGGAGAAGTAATCTCAGGTATTGTTGAGACAACACCAGGTAAAATTATACTAAATCAGGTAATACCACAGGATTTAGGTTTTGTTGATAGGAGCAAAAAGGAAAACTTGGTGAAGTATGAAATAGACACTCTCGTTGACAAGAAGATGCTTGGAAAAATCATTGACAGGTGTATAAAAGTTCACGGAAACACTCGAACAGCAGAGATATTAGATGAGATAAAAGAACTTGGATTTAGATTTTCCACAAGAGGAGCAATTACAATCTCAGTTTCGGACATGGTAATTCCAGGAGTCAAGCAAAAACTCATAGCAGAGGCAGAACAAAAGGTTGAGAATGTTGAAAAACTATACAGACATGGTTTGATTTCAGACGAGGAAAGATATGAACAAGTTATCAGTATATGGAACGAGATAAAAGACAAACTTACCGAAGAACTTATCCGAAATCTCGATGAGTTTAACCCAATATTCATGATGGCAAACTCAGGTGCACGAGGTTCAAAAAATCAGATATCACAGCTTGCAGGTATGCGTGGACTTATGGCAAACCCGTCTGGAAAGACAATAGAGATGCCTATAAAGTCAAACTTTAGAGAGGGCTTAAACGTAATAGAGTTCTTTATCTCAACACACGGTGCAAGAAAAGGTTTGGCAGACACAGCATTGAGAACTGCAGACTCAGGTTATTTGACAAGAAGGCTTGTTGATGTTGCTCAGGATATAATTGTTCGAGAAGAGGATTGTGGTACAGATAAAGGTATTTGGGTAGAAGAGATTAGGGATGGCACAGAAATTATTGAAACGCTTGAAGAAAGGGTCATAGGAAGATATGCTGCAGCTGACATTCTGCATCCGCAAACTGGTGAGGTCATAGTAAAGAGAAATGAACTTATCACAGAAGAGATAGCACAGAAAATAGTAGATGCTGATATAAAGAGCGTGTATGTCAGGTCAGTACTTGAATGCAAAACAAGATATGGAGTATGTGCAAAATGTTATGGACTTGACCTTGGCACAGGTCAGCCAGTAAACGTAGGTGAAGCAGTTGGTATAATCGCAGCACAGGCAATAGGTGAGCCAGGAACCCAGCTTACAATGAGAACATTTCACACAGGCGGTATTGCAGGACAGGACATTACACAGGGACTTCCAAGGGTTGAAGAGCTATTTGAGGCAAGAAAACCTAAGGGCGTTGCAATAATTTCTGAGATAGAAGGGTATGTCTCTATCAAGGAGGACAAGAAGAGGACAATCACTGTTCGAAATGACAATGGTGAGGAGAGGACGTACGAAGTACCTTACGGAGCGCGATTAAAAGTAAATGATGGAGACTATGTCAAAGCAGGGGATGAGCTAACAGAAGGTTCGATCAATCCACATGATCTTTTGAGGATAAAAGGTCCAAGAGGTGTTCAAAGCTACCTTTTGGCTGAGGTTCAGAAGGTTTACAAAATGCAGGGTGTTGATATAAACGACAAGCATATAGAGATAATAATCAGGCAGATGATGAAGAAGGTCAAGATAGAAGACCCAGGAGATACAGAACTTTTGCCAGGCGACATTGTAGAGATATACAGGTTTGAAGAAGAAAACGACAGAGCGATAGCAGAAGGCAAACGTCCTGCGCTTGGAAGAAGGGTGCTTCTTGGTATAACAAAAGCAGCACTCTCTACAGAATCGTTCTTGTCGGCTGCGTCTTTCCAAGAGACTACAAGAGTTCTGACAGATGCAGCAATTAAAGGTAAGGTTGACCCACTGATTGGTCTTAAAGAGAATGTCATTATAGGTAAGCTTATTCCAGCTGGGACAGGTATGGCAAAGTATAGAAATATTATAGTGGAAGAGAAAGCATAAAGAGATTTTTAAAAGGGGTATGTCTTAAAAAGAAAGCTTAAGGCATGCCCCTTGTGAAACTTCAAAAAAACCTTGTTTTAAACTTTCTTGACATAAAATCATTTGAGTGTTATTATATTTGAGTGTAATTTTACACCTTCCATATGAAAAGGGGAGGAAGTGAATTTGTCATCAGACATAGAAGCTTTAAAAACTTCTCCTAAGACTGTAGGAGCGCGCCAAACTGCCCAAGCTATCCAGAAAGGGAAAGCCAAGGTAGTTTTTGTTGCAAAAGATAGCGACGAATGGGTAGTGAGGGATATTATAGATATGTGCAAACAAAAGGGTATAAAACTTGTCTTTGTTGATTCTAAAAAGGAACTTGGCAAGATTTGTGGTATAAGTGTGGCAGCATCATCTGCCGCAATAATTGAATAAGATTTTTTAACAAGGAGGTGTACAGATGCCGACAATAAACCAGCTTGTAAGATTCGGACGAGAGAAGAAGGTTGAAAAGTCAAAAGCACCAGCACTCCAAAAGGGTTTTAATTCACTAAAAAAGAAATACTACGACATAAGCTGCCCACAAAGAAGAGGAGTTTGCACAGTTGTTAAGACTGTTACACCTAAAAAGCCAAACTCTGCTTTGAGAAAGGTAGCGAGAGTCAGACTTACAAATGGTGTTGAAGTGACAGCTTACATTCCTGGTATTGGCCATAACTTGCAAGAGCACTCTGTTGTGTTGGTAAGAGGTGGAAGAATCAAAGACTTACCAGGTGTCAGGTACCATATTGTAAGAGGTACACTGGACTGTGCTGGTGTTGCTAACAGAAGACAGGGCCGCTCTAAATACGGGGCAAAAAGGCCAAAACAACAGGCAGCAGGCGCTGCAAAGAAATAAGGTGGCTTAAAGTGGCGTAAAATAATGTGAGGTGAAAGAAGTAATAGAGTTTTTAAAAAGGAGGGGTAGAGTTGCCAAGAAAGGGGCCAGTTAAGAAAAGAGAGATATTGCCAGATCCGGTCTACAATGATAAGGTTGTAGCAAAGCTTATAAACAAAGTGATGTATGATGGGAAAAAGTCCATTGCACAAAAAATAGTATATGGTGCATTTGATATAGTAAGAGAAAAGACTGGTAAAGATCCACTTGAAGTTTTAGAAGCAGCACTTAACAATGTGATGCCAGTGTTGGAAGTAAGACCAAGAAGAGTTGGTGGTGCAACATACCAGATTCCAATTGAAGTTTCACCTGATAGAAGACTTTCGCTTGGTATTAGATGGCTTGTTGAGTATGCAAGAGAAAGAAAAGATAAAAGAACGATGAAAGAAAAACTGGCAGCAGAGATTATGGATGCAGCAAACAACACAGGCGGTGCAGTTAAGAAGAAAGAAGATACACATAGAATGGCAGAAGCAAATAGAGCATTTGCACATTATAGATGGTAATACTACTTTCTTAACAAGGAGGACAGAAGAAATTGCCCAGGCAGTTTCCGCTTGAAAAAACAAGAAATATTGGTATTATGGCTCATATAGATGCGGGAAAAACAACAACAACAGAAAGAATCCTTTTCTACACTGGTAAGGCCCATAAGATGGGCGAAGTCCATGAAGGTACAGCCACAATGGACTGGATGGAACAAGAGCAAGAGAGAGGAATTACTATAACCTCAGCTGCTACAACTTGTGAGTGGCGAGGGCACAGGATAAACATCATTGACACACCAGGACATGTGGACTTCACTGTTGAGGTAGAAAGGTCTTTGCGCGTGCTTGACGGTGCTATTGCTGTATTTTGTGCCAAGGGCGGCGTTGAGCCTCAGTCAGAGACTGTGTGGAGACAGGCAGATAAGTACCGTGTTCCAAGGATAGCCTATGTCAACAAAATGGACATAATGGGTGCTAACTTTTTCAATGTTATTGAAATGATGAAAGAAAGACTTGGTGCAAACCCTGTTGCAATCCAGGTTCCAATTGGGAAAGAGGATACTTTCAGAGGTATTGTTGACCTTCTTACAATGAAGGCTATTATATATGTAGATGACTTGGGAAAGGTTGCACAGGAAACAGAGATACCAGATGAGGTAAAAGACATTGCTGAGGAATATAGAATCAAGCTTTTAGAAGCTGTTGCTGAGACAGACGAAGAGATTATGATGAAGTATTTAGAGGGTGAAGAAATTACAGTTGAAGAACTTAAAGCCGCAATAAGAAAGGCAACAATCAATATGCAAATGACACCTGTGCTTTGTGGTTCATCTTATAGAAATAAGGGTGTTCAACCACTTTTGGATGCAGTTGTTGACTATCTGCCATCACCGGTTGACATTGCGGCAGTAAAAGGATTTTCACCTGATACTGGTGAAGAGATTGAAAGAAAGACAAGTGAAGATGAGCCGTTTTGTGCATTGGCATTTAAGATTATGTCTGACCCATATGTTGGTAAACTGACATTCTTGAGAGTTTACTCAGGTGTTCTTCATGCAGGGTCGTATGTTTATAACTCAACAAAGAATAAGAAAGAAAGAGTTGGAAGACTTTTACACATGCATGCAAACCACAGAGAGGACGTTGATGCAGTATATGCCGGTGATATCTGTGCAGCGATAGGTCTTTCTAATACTACAACAGGTGACACGCTCTGTGATGAAAATCATCCAATTGTCTTAGAGTCTATGGAGTTTCCAGAACCTGTTATACAGGTTGCTATTGAACCAAAGACCAAAGCTGACCAGGAGAAGATGGGTATTGCGCTTCAGAGACTTGCAGAAGAAGACCCAACATTTAAGGTATCAACAAACCATGAAACAGGGCAAACACTCATTGCAGGTATGGGAGAGTTGCACTTAGAGATTATTGTTGACAGAATGAGAAGAGAGTTCAAGGTAGAGGTCAATGTAGGTAAACCTCAGGTTGCTTACAAAGAGACAATCAAGAAATCTGTCAAGGTTGAAGGCAAGTACATTAGGCAATCTGGTGGTAGGGGTCAATACGGTCACGTTTGGCTTGAGCTTGAACCGCTTGAAAGAGGAGCAGGGTATGAGTTTGTCAATAAGATTGTCGGCGGTGTGATACCAAAAGAGTTCATACCATCTGTTGACGCAGGTGTTCAAGAAGCTATGCAATCTGGTGTGTTGGCAGGATACCCAGTTGTGGATGTTAGAGTAACTCTGTTTGACGGTTCATACCACGAGGTCGACTCGAGTGACATGGCGTTCAGGATTGCAGCAGCTCAAGCCTTCAGAGAAGGTATGAAAAAGGCAGAGCCAGTACTGTTAGAGCCTATAATGAAGGTTGAGGTTGTTGTACCTGAAGAGTATATGGGTGATGTAATGGGTGATATAAACGCAAGAAGAGGTAGAATTGAAGGTATGGAACTGAGAGGAAATGCTCAGGTTATTCGTGCTTATGTGCCACTTGCTGAGATGTTTGGATATGCAACTGATCTGAGGTCCAAGACCCAAGGTCGCGGCACGTATACCATGCAGTTTGATCACTATGAAGAAGTTCCAAAGAATATTGCTGATAAGATTCTTGAAATGAAGAATAAATAAGTGTTAAAATAATCTTAAACTGCGGTTGCAATTTTAAAAATTCACATAAATAAAATATTATCGTGAAGGAGGATAAAATTAGGATGGCAAAGGCTAAATTTGAAAGAACAAAACAACACGTAAACATAGGTACAATTGGGCACGTTGACCATGGTAAGACAACATTGACAGCTGCAATCACAAAGGTTTTAGCTCTCAAGGATAAGGCTCAATTCATGGCTTATGACCAGATTGACAAGGCACCAGAAGAAAGAGAAAGAGGTATTACAATCAACACAGCTCACGTTGAGTATGAGACAGATGCAAGACACTATGCGCATGTTGACTGTCCAGGACATGCTGACTACGTTAAAAACATGATAACAGGTGCTGCACAGATGGACGGTGCTATCTTGGTTGTTTCTGCAGCGGACGGTCCAATGCCACAGACAAGAGAACATATTTTGCTTGCAAGACAGGTTAACGTTCCATACATCGTTGTATTCCTCAACAAGGTAGATATGGTAGATGACCCAGAATTGATTGAGCTTGTTGAGATGGAAGTAAGAGAGCTTCTTTCAAAGTATGGTTATCCAGGTGACGAGGTGCCAATTGTAAAGGGTTCAGCTTTGAAGGCTTTGGAGTCACCATCACAGGATCCAAATGCACCAGAGTATCAATGTATTTTAGAGCTCATGGATGTAGTAGATAAGTACATTCCAACTCCACAAAGAGACGTTGACAAACCATTCTTGATGCCAATTGAAGACGTGTTCTCAATTACAGGTAGAGGTACAGTTGTTACAGGTAGAGTTGAAAGAGGAACACTCAAAACAGGTGAAGAGGTTGAGATTGTTGGATTTGCTCCAGAGCCAAGAAAGACAGTTGTAACAGGTATTGAGATGTTCAGAAAGGTGCTTGACGAAGCAGTGGCAGGTGACAACGTTGGATGCCTTCTCAGAGGTATTCAGAAGAATGAGGTTGAAAGAGGTCAAGTTCTTGCAAAGCCAGGCACAATTAAACCTCACACTAAATTCAAAGCACAGGTTTACGTATTGACAAAAGAAGAGGGTGGAAGACATACACCATTCTTCAATGGTTACAGACCACAGTTCTATTTCAGGACAACAGACGTTACAGGAACCATTACCCTGCCTGAGGGTGTTGAAATGTGTATGCCTGGTGACAATGTTGAAATGACAGTTGAGCTTATCTCTCCAATTGCTATTGAGTCAGGACTCAGATTTGCTATCCGCGAAGGCGGAAGAACAGTTGGTGCAGGCTCTGTTACAACAATAATTGAATAATAAAAAAGCCCAAGCCTAAGGTGAAGAAAAAGTCTCTTAGGTTTGGGCTTTTTTTGACTAAAAGATTTTATCCAAGGTAAAGTTACTAATAAGGAGGTGTTTTAACAAACTGTATGGCACGAATAAAAGAGTATTATCACAATATGATTCAAAAACTTAAATTCCATCAGACAGAAGAATATATGATTGATGAGTTTGTATACAACACACTGAAAGAATTTTCACTGAACCTCAATAAGGAAATAGCAATTGCTCTAAACAGAAAAGGCAGAATTGAAGAGGTTCTAATAGAAAAGAAAGAATTTGCAGAGCTTGAAAACCAAGATTCTTTCCCTAAAAAGGCAGCATTGATCTTTACAAGGTTATCTTCTGCATCACATCCTTCAATACTTGACCTTTCCATACTCATAATGAAAAAGTATGACTATGTAATGACAATCTCGCTAAAAACTGAGGAAGCTAGCATAGCTTTTTGGGGTAGCCAACTGAAAGAGGTTGAAATTATTGGACCGCATAAAATAGAGTACTTTTACAATCTTGATATTTCGTCGAAGATTTCAGAAGTTGATGAAAAACAGAAGGAAAGAGAAAAAATTCACGAGATTTTGGTCGAAAAAGAAGAAAAGGCTCTGCTTGTTGATGTGTGGCCAAAAAGTTCATCTGAACTTGACAGGCACCTTTTAGAAGAACTTGAGAGCTTATGCAAGACAGCAGGGGTTAAAGTTGTTGACAAGGTAGTGCAAGTAAGAAGGAATATAGATCCTGCGTATTTTATAGGAAAGGGTAAGGCAGAAGAGATATTTTCAATATGTCAACAAAAAGATATAGATGTTGTGATATTTAACAGAGAACTTTCACCTGCTCAGATAAAAAACTTAGAAGAGCTGCTTTTAAGAAAAGTGATAGATAGAACTGATGTGATACTTGACATATTTGCAAGACGTGCAAGGACCAGAGAAGGGAAACTTCAGGTAGAACTTGCACAGCTTTTGACTCTGCTTCCGCGCCTGCGTGGGACTGGGGTGCTGCTTTCAAGACTTGGTGGTGGAATCGGAACAAGAGGGCCTGGTGAGACCAAGCTTGAAATTGACAGGAGGCATATCCAGCGCAGAATTGAAGAGATAAAAAAAGAGCTTGAAAAAGTAAAAAAAAGCAGGGAAGTACAGAGAAAAAGCAGAATAGAAAACCAGGTGCCGGTGGTGTCAATAATTGGTTACACAAACGCAGGGAAGTCTACTCTCATGAATAGAATCTCAAAGGCAGATGTTCTGGTAGAAGATAAACTATTTGCGACACTTGATACTACTACAAGAAGAGTGTACCACAAAGGCAAAGAATTTTTGCTCACTGATACTGTTGGGTTTATAAGAAACTTGCCACATCATCTTGTTGAAGCATTTTCCTCAACGTTGGAAGAAGTCAAGTATTCAAACCTTATACTGAACGTTGTAGATATATCTGACCCGTATTATTATGACCACATAAAGGTATCTGAGAATTTGCTAAAACACCTTGGAGCAGAAAATATCCCTCTAATAAGGGTTTACAACAAGATAGATAAGGTGGACCTTTCAACTGTGGATGTTTTTGACAATGTACCTCATGTTTTTATCTGTGCTCAGGATGGCAGGGGTATTGATAATCTGCTTGATATGATTGTTGAGAGAATTTAATCATATAATGAAATTTGTTGAATATGGTGAATAAAGAGGGTATTATTAAAGTAGGGGGGAAATTTTTATTAAAATAAAAGAAAGGGGTTGTCCGTAGTGCTGATTAGAAATTGTGCAGGTGGGGTTGTATTCTACCAAGGGAAGATTTTTATTATGAAGAACGAGAAAGGTGAGTGGGTCTTCCCAAAAGGTGTTATTAGAAATGGTGAGATTGCACCAGAGGTAGCAGTAAGACGAGTAAAAGAAGAGGTTGGAATTGATGCGACAATTCTCTCAACAGCAGGTCAGACAAGTTATGAGTTCTATTCAGTAACACGTCAGAAGCCAGTGTGCAACAAAATTGTGTGGTATATCATGGAGGCAAAGTCCCCAGAGTTCTTGAAAGAGAATAAAGATGAAAACGTGTTTGACGCTGGGTATTTTGATATTGAAGAGGCTATCCAGAAGATTACTTATAGCCAAGACAAGGCTTTGGCATCCTATGCGTATGAACAATATAAGCAGCTTGTGAATATTTAAATTGATGTTTATAATATAATTCGGAGAAATTCAGGGTAAGGGCTGTCCTTTTTATAAAAAGTGACAGCCCTTTTGCTTCAATGTTTTGGTTTTTACTAAGAAATTACAATTACCATAAATATATCATATTTATAACACTCTTACAAAAAGGAGAAATGATACAAAGATGGGCTACAAGACTATAAAACAAAATGCACGAACAGAAATTGTAGAAAAAAGGTCAAGGTTTATTGCCTCTGCATTTAGAGTAGAAAATCAGCATGAGGTGGATTATTTTTTGAATGAAGTCCGAAAGGAGTTTTATGATGCAACTCATAACGTTTATGCCTATACATATGGTATTGAGTATCCAATCCAGAAATGTTCAGACGATGGAGAACCACAGGGCACAGCAGGTCTACCTGTAATGGAGGTTATAAGAAAAAATGGACTTTCTAATGTACTTGTTGTTGTGACACGCTATTTTGGTGGTATACTTCTTGGTGCATCTGGTTTAGTAAGAGCATATACACAAGCTGCTGCGGCTTCTATTGAAAAAGCGGGGATTTTAGAGTATCATGAATGTGAGAAGATAATTGTCACTTTAGACTATCCGAATTTTGAGAAGATCAGGTGGTTGATAGAGAAGACTAATGCTAAGATATTGGGAATAGAGTATTCGCAGGTGGTAGACATCATTGTTTTAGTAAGAGTAGAGGATGTGGAGAGCCTCATCAAAAATATTTCTGATGTGACAGCAGGCAATTTTTTGGTTGAGAGAAAAGGGCTATTTCTTGAAGCAATTTAGAAGATTAGAAAAACTTCAAACAAAAGGATGTGATATTTCTGTGAGCAGAAAAGAAAATATATACAAAAATATTATCTTGAATCCTTTGCATTTTATCAAAGACATTTCTCTTATCAATAATTTTATTGTGGGAATAATAGTATTTTTAATTTATTTGATTTTATTTTCATTGTATGTATATATCCAGATTCGAAGTGGGAATGAAATGTTGCCACATGAATCTGGTCTGATTTTCTTCACAGATAGAATAAAATCTGATATAGAAGATTTGAGGTTGGCAAAACTTGTAATAAACCTTTTCTCTGTAGAAATCTTGAGACTTTTTATTATGAGTATAGTTTTGTTTGTTGTATCATCAATATTAACAAAGAAAAGAACAAATCTTTCGCAGATTGCAACAACACTTACCGTTTCGTATTTAATTCCATGTTATGTATTCTTAGCAGGAATTGTATTGTCATTTTTACCGCTGAATTTTGTAGTTTTCAAAGTAAGTGAAATGTCATTTTTGGTATCTCTTTATGAGGCTTTTTCAAAAGGGTTTGGTATATCAAAAGCAAAAGCATTTTTAATTCTGTTCGTGGTGGTTACAGCTCAGGCATTGTTTTATGTATACGTACCTTCAATTTTTCTTACGCCATTTTTGATATAGCATAGTAACAAAAACAAAAAATGCATACCCGCTTAAGAATAATGGTATGAATATCTTTATATTTGTAATACGAAAATAAAGAAGTACAATCATGATAAACAAACAGAAACACATCAGCAAAAGAAGAGTATTGATTGTACCTTTTTCAATAGTGAATTTAAATTTTAAGTTTGAAATCTTCTCTATCATTACAATACAGGAAATTAGAGCAAAGATATTTGTAATCCAGATATATGGCAACTCATTTTTGATAACTAATATGAGGAGTACATAAAGTACAAGACGAATAATTGTCAAAATGGTATTTTGGACAAAATTAAAAATTACTTCCCCAAGGGCATTTAATATACTTGAAAGTGTAACAGAAAGATAGTAAAACACTATTGCTGGGGAGATGTGTTTTAAGTAAACTCCAGCTAATTGATTTTTGTAAAGTAACTGGCAAATCTCCACTGGGTAGAGCAAAAATATGCAGGTGATTGGCAGAGAGACTATCAACGTTGCGAGGATAAAATAGTTTATTCGTGAGTTTAAGGTTTTGTTATACATCTTTATCTCAGAAATTGTAGGGATTATTATAGTCGAAAGTGAATTGATTATCACAAGAGGTAGTAACGCAGCAGGAAAGCTCATCCCATTTATAATTCCATACACTGAAATAGCTTGAGTACTTTTCATACCAATTAACTCAAAGAGTTTTGGTATAATCATATTTTCAAGCGATTGAAATATCATTCCAAGTACGCCTATTGTTGCTAAAGGAATAGAGATTTTGAATATCTTAGAAGGTATCTCAGCAAGTTCGTTTATATCAATCTTAAGTCTGTTTTTTGAACATTTAATCTTATATGCTGCTATGAGAAAACCACAGCTCGAAATCTCACCCAAAAGTATTCCAAGAAAGGTAAGTAAAAGTTTTGTTTCAAATGAAGCACTTTTGTCAAGACTTAAAAAAAGGGGACATATAATTGAAAGCCTCATGATATTTTCAAACACTTCAGCAAGAGCAGGTGGAGCAGGATTTTGGATTCCATAAAAAAAGCCTTTTAGGATTGCTGATTGTGAGACAACTACTGTACAAATGATAAGAGGATATATAGTTTTTTGGAGTATAGGTGTGTTAAATATGGTATTACAAAATATGGGGTTTAAAAGTGAAAAGAAAATTGCAATTACAATGCTCCACAAAAATATAATTCTGCTCATTACAAAAGCGGTTTTTATTTTTATTTCAGGCAAATCAGAGGTTTCAGCTATATACTTTGATATTGCTGTCAAAATTCCACCACTTGAGATGTTATAAAATAGATAATATAAGGTCATGCCAAATGTATAAAGACCCATACCAACAGACCCAATTTGTCTTGAAATAAAAACTCTATAAAAGAAAAATAAGCTGTATGTTAAGATGTTGCACAGCGTGAGTGTGAGAATTTGGTTTATAATCTTCTTATTCATTATCTCTTAATTTTTATGCTATATTAATGTTCAATATTAATATGTATGAATAAATTCCATTTGACATTAACCCTAAATTGAATTTATAATTCCATAATGAAAATACATGAGCATTTAAGGTAGGGGGAAAACGGATGTCTGGACACTCGAAATGGGCAAATATCAGGCACAAAAAGGAGAAAACAGATGCTCAGAAAGGAAAGATTTTCTCAAAGTTAGGAAGAGAATTAATGGTGGTTGCAAAGATGTATGGGCCCGACCCTGAGACAAATCCGAAACTGAGAGATGTAATTGCCAAGGCAAAGGCTAACAATATGCCTATGGATAAGATAATGGGGTTTATAAAAAGAGCAGCTGGTGAGATTGACACAACAGGCTACGAAGACATTACATATGAAGGCTATGGACCAGGCGGTGTTGCTGTAATTGTTGAAGCTATGACAAATAACAGGAATAGAACAGCAGGCGAAATCAGGCATATATTTGACAAAAATGGCGGTAATTTGGGTCAGACTGGATGCGTTTCTTGGATGTTCAACAGAAAAGGTGTAATAGTAATAGAGAAAGAAAACTTTCCAGATGAAGACTTTGTAATGGAAAAGGCTTTAGAGTACGGTGCTGAGGATTTTGCTTCAGAAGAGGATGTGTATGAAATAATAACCACTCCGGAGGACTTTTCAAAGGTCAGAGAAGGCTTAGAAAAGGAAGGATTTACATTTATAAGAGCTCAGATAGAGATGATCCCTCAAACAACTGTGAGACTTTCTGAAGAAGATGCACAAAAGATGAGAAGACTGATTGACATGCTTGAGGACAATGACGATGTGAAAGAAGTGTATCATAACTGGGAAGAGGAAGAATAAATTTTTTATGTATAGCAGTGAGATTGGCAGGGAATAATAGTAAAAAAGTCCATCTTAATGGAGGCTAAGTTATATGAAGCTCTATTTTAGGACTGCCGTTCTCACTGCTATTATAATTTTCTTATTTCTAATATCATTTGTGGTAGGATTTACTATAACCATAGAAAAAAGCAAGATAAAATCAAAGCAGCAGTTAAAAGGAAAGAACATTACTGAAATTGCATATATAAAAGACAGTTTTCCACAGAGAATAAATGAGGACACAATTTTAGTTGTGAGAAAATATTTTAAAGGCTGTGGGCACATTATTGAAGAGAAGTCCAATATCTCTAAGGAATTTGTCAACATGACCAAGGAGGACTTTAAAAGCCTTTTTAGTGGCTGGGAAATAGATGCGTTTAACTCTAAATATGTAGTAATCAGTAGAACGTTTGAAGGTTATTGCTCTAATCACTTTATAATTTCAATCAAAGATGACAGGGTAGCGATTTTTTATTCTCAGCCTATTGATGGTGACAATCTTAAATTGGTAACTCCAATAAGCATAGACGATTTACCAGAAAAAGAGGTTGAGGATTTGAAAAAGGGCATAGTTGTAAACTCATTTGAAGATGCAATAAAGATTGTTGAGGACTTTGGAAGCTAAAATATATTTTGTGTAACATAGTTTACCCATAATTCATATTATGTTAGTGAAAGGTGACATAATATGAATTATGGGGGGTAAGATGATATGTCAGAAGAAATGGATTTAAGGTATGAGGACCACGAGCACCACTGTCATGACATTTGTGAGCACATGAGAAGATACTTAGGAGAGACAGTTACCGTATTTACTGAAAGTGGCGGCGAGAGCGGTCAAGGATTTACAGGTGTGTTGGCTTTAGTTACACCAAGGTTTATAAGACTCATTGTCACAATTGGAACAGCACCAGATGACCCATTTATGTACAGAGATTTTATGTACAGAGACTACGACGAAGGAAGAGACAGAGACAGAGATTATGATGAACACCATAGAAGACAAAGATACTGTTGTTATCATCGACCAAGAAGATTTTGTGGTCTTGGTTCAATAGTTGACATTCCATGCCGAAAGATAGTTGCATTTGTTCACAATGCAGTCTAAAACTAAAAAAGGTTGCAAATTTTTTTAAGATTTCAGGGGCTGCAAAGTTAATTATGCAGCCCTTCATGCTTTTTATTCAACATAATTGGTAAGCCTTCCTATTCCTTCAATTTCAACTTCAATAATATCACCTCTTTTCATTGGTCCAATTCCTGAAGGAGTGCCAGTTATAATCACATCGAATGGTTTTAATGTCATTATTGAGCTTATATAGCTTACAAGAGTTTCTACATTGAATATAAAATTGTTGGTATTTGAGCTTTGTACCACTTTTCCATTAAGGTATGTTTTAATTCTACTATTATTTGGATCAATCTCATCTGTTATGATAGGGCCAAGTGGCAAGAATGTGTCAAATGATTTTGCAACTGACCATTGTCCATTTTTGGGTTGCAGGTCTCTTGCAGTGACATCATTTGCACAGGTATAGCCCAATATGTATTTTTTTGCTTCGTCAGGTGTGACATTTCGACACTCCTTTTTAATAACTATTGCAAGCTCACCTTCGTAATCTACCTGTTTGCTCATATGCTCTGGGTATATGATACTTTCCATGTGTCCGATTACGCATGTTGGGGGTTTTAGAAAAAGAACAGGAGTTTGAGGGATTTCAAGTTTTAGCTCATTTGCATGGTCTTTATAGTTGAGTCCCACACAAATGACTTTTGAGGGTTTTACAGGAGATAAAATTTTCAAGGCTTCTTTTGGATAAGTTTCATTGCTTACAGTCAGTGGGTCTATACTTTTTACAACTCTTACCATATCATCTTCCGCAAGTCCGAAAAATGTCTTATTTGCATAAAAAAATCTTCCAAGTTTCATTTATACTTGTCGCCTCCTACTATTGAATAACGACATTTTAGTTAAAATTATATAACATGGGTCTTCAGAATACAAATTTTAAATTGCAAGAAGACATATTGTAAACTTTCATATCAAGTGGTATAATAAGATTGTTAAAAAATAAACAAATACAAGCTGAACTGTTTAGTTTGGAGTCCATGTGGGTATAAATAGCTATATACTGCCTATTTGAGAATAAACAGTGTGATAATTAATCAATTCATTTTATTAATAGGTGGTGATTTAATTGCCAAAGGTTCTTCGGGCTGACAATATGAACAAATGCCTTGGATGTTTTACATGCATGCTTACATGTGCAGCTGTGAATCATAACAATCATAACTTGGCAAAAAGCTCTATAAAAGTAAAGACAAGGGGAGGACTTCAGAGCAAGTTTGCAGCAACAATATGTGTTGCTTGCAAAGAACCTGCCTGTGCAGAGGCTTGTCCAACAAATGCTTTAGTTAAGCGTCCGGGTGGAGGCGTAAGGCTAATAGAAGAAAAGTGCATTGCCTGTGAAAAATGTGTTTCGGCTTGTATTGTAGGTTCTATTCACATGGACTACGATAGGAAAATTCCTATAGTTTGCAAGCATTGTGGAGCATGTGTTAGAATGTGTCCTCATAATTGCTTGAGTATGGAAGAGGTGAGCGAGTAAAATGATAGGGACAGATTTTATAAGGGTTCTATATATAGACCTTACAAACAAAAAAGCAGATATCCAAGAAAGAAAGGACTTGTATAAATACTTAGGTGGAGTCGGAGTTGCTGCAAAGCTACTTGAAGAGAACATGAAAAAAGACCTTCCGCCACTTGATCAGCAGCAACCACTTATTATCTCAATTGGTCCGCTTTCAACAATATTTCCTGTTGTGACAAAAGCTGTTGCGACGTTTATCTCACCTCACACAGGTGAGTATGGTGAGAGCCATGCAGGTGGAAGACTTGCCATGGCAATCAGAAATGCAGGGTATGACGCAATTGTCATAACTGGAAAAGCCCAAAAGCCGACATATCTCGTTATAACAGACAAAACTATAGAATTTAAAGATGCGCGAGCTATGTGGGGGCTTGATGTTGAAGAGGTCGGAAGACTGATAAGAGAAAGAGAGCCAGGCCCTGGTAAAAGAAGTATCATAAGAATTGGAAAAGCAGGAGAAAATCTTGTGACATATTCGTGTGTAAATGTAGATACTTATAGACATTTCGGAAGGCTTGGAATTGGAGCAGTCTTTGGAAGTAAGAATTTAAAAGCAATGATGATAATGGGCGAAGAAGACCTGTCAATTTCCAATTTGAAAGAATATTTCAAGACATACCAAGAGATTTACAAAAAGGTCACACAAACAGACGCCATGGCAAAATACCATGAGCTTGGAACTCCGATGAACATCAAGGTTTTAAACGCTATAAATTCACTGCCAACAAAGAACCTTTTGCAGTCCAATTTTGAGCATGCAGATGACATATCTGGGGAGACTTTTGCAGAAAAGAATCTAATAAGAAAGGTTTCATGTGTCGGCTGTCCAATTGGATGTATTCATATAGGACAGTTCAGGCGCGAGTTTGACAAAGGATATGAATATGAGTCAATAGCAGTATCATACGACCATGAGCTGATTTATGCTTTGGGAAGCCTTCTTGGAATAAAGACAACAGATGAGGTTTTGCAGATTATAGAAGAGGTTGAACTTGCAGGGCTTGATGCAATTTCAACCGGTGTTGTTTTGGCATGGGCAACAGAGGCACTCAAAAAAGGTCTTATTACAAGAGAAGACACTCTTGCAGACCTTGAGTTTGGCAACACCATGGAGTATGTTAAAGCAATTGATAATATTGCAGATAGAAGCAACGAGTTTTACTACACAATTGGCAAAGGTTTGAAAGAAGCTGTGAAAAAATACGGTGGAGAAGAGTTTGCACTTATGTATGGTGGCAATGAGATGGCAGGATATCACACAGGCTATGCGTTTGCTCTTGGTCAGACTGTTGGTGCAAGGCATTCGCACTTAGATAATGCAGGGTATGCATATGACCAAAGTGCGAAAGAACTAAATGATGAGGATATAATAGATTATCTAATAAACGAGGAAAAAGAAAGGGCTGTTTTGACTTCACTTTGCATCTGCCTTTTTGCAAGGAAGGTATATGACAGAGCAACAATTTTGAAAGCTCTAAATTCAGTAGGTATTAATTGGACGAACGAAGACCTGACCCGCCTTGGCAATGACATCTTTTTTACGAAACTAAAGATTAAAAAGGAACTTGGCTATTCACTTGAAAATTACAAATTCCCAAAGAGAATTTTTGAAACACCAACTCTTTGGGGAAAGATGAACGAGGAGAGGTTAAACAGGCTTTTGAAGATGTATATTGAAAGGGTGGAAAGAGAATATGAAAATTGGAGTAGAGGTAAATGATTTTTTCAAAAGGTATGGCAGCAGAGTTGGCAAGTTTGAGCTTGAGATAGAAAAGAACACAGATGTTTTAACCCTTCTTCAGAAGCTTAATATTCCAGCTGACAAAGTTGGATTTGTTATTGTAAACCAAAAAAAAGTTGACAATACTTATATTTTTTCAGACAATGATAGTGTGTATATTACTCCATTTGCAACTGGAGGATAAAGTTTTATGCAAAAAAGATTCTTAAAAAATATTGGTGCCTTAACTGAAGAAGGACAAAAAAGGCTTTTTGCAACAGTGGTTGCTGTTGTTGGTGTCGGTGGCATAGGCGGGTTTTTGATTGAAGGTTTGGCAAGACTTGGGGTAAAGAAGATTATAGCAGTTGACATGGATACATTTGATGAAACAAACCTCAACAGACAGGTGTTATCAAATATTAACAACTTAGGCAAATACAAAGTCTTTGAAGCTGAAAAGAGGGTAAAAGAGATAAACCCTAATGTGTATTTTGAACCCATAAAAGAAAAGGCATATTTAGAAAACCTTGAAATCTTTTTACTTGAGGCAGATTATATATTTGATGCAACAGACAACATGGAGATAAGAAAAAGTTTATCTAAGTTTGTACAACAGACAGGCAAGATTTTAATCCACGGCGGGTGTGCTGGCTGGTATGCACAGATTGCCATCATCACAAAAGACACACCTGGAATAGAAAAACTTTTAGGAGAGAAAAATGTTGAGGGTGCTGAAAAAGATCTTGGCAATCCAATTTTTGCACCAATGTTAACAGCAGCACTTGAGCTTTCTGAGTTTTGTAAACTGGTCTCAAAGCAGGGAGAACCGCTTGTTGGTAAGTGTTTGATTGTAAACCTTTTGACAAATGAATATAGAAATTTTGAATTTTGAAAATCTTTCCGAGCCATTGCAACCTAAAAAGAGGGGTTTTTCCCTCTTCATGGTGCTTTGGCCGATAGGGTGCAGGTTTGGGAAACCACTGCGCCTCCCGCTTTGGAAAGGAAAGATTTAAAGGATACTCTTTCCGAGTTTGTTCAAAGCGGGGGAGTATCCTTTTTTGTTTCAAAAGAGTGACTATGTTAAAAAAAAGGAGTGTTAAAAGATGAAAAAAGTTATATTTAAAGTTGTTTTAGTATGCATTCTTTTAACTTTTGTCTCTACTTTCTCACTGTATTCTTTTTCAAAACCTGTTAAAACATATAAAATAGCAACAACTACAAGTATATATGACAGTGGATTTTTAAGTTTTGTTGTTCCTGAGTTTGAAAAAAAGAATAATATGAAACTTAATTTTATCTCTGTTGGCAGTGGTCAGGCTGTGAAGATATTCAAAAATGGAGATGCTGATGGAATAATCATCCATGAAAAATCTTTTTTGGATGATCTCAGAAAACAAAAGCTTATCCAGAAGTATACTCCTTTTGTTTCAAACTACTTTATACTTGTGGGTCCAAAAAGCAAAAAGAATTTATTCAAGAAGGTAAAATCTATTGAGGCGGCATTTTTGATAATAAAAAATAAAAATTTAAAATTTGTGTCCCGGGCTGACAATTCTGCAACGTATATTAGAGAGCTTGAGATATGGAAACTGGCAAAAACAAAGCCAAATTTTAAAGGCTATATAAAGTCAGGTCAGGGGATGGGGATGAGTTTAAATCTTGCAAATGAAAAGGAGGCTTTTATTTTAACTGATGAGGCAACATTTTATAAAATGAAAGACAAACTTGATAAACTGGATGTTATATATCAAAATCCCAAGGAAGAAATATTAGCAAACACATATTACTTTGCCTTTTCACCCAAAAAACCAGACTTGAGCCTATTTGACACTTTTTTAAAAAGCGATGAGTTCAAGAAGCTTGTTAATTCTTTTAATCAAAAATATTTCAAAAAAGAGGTTTACAGAGCAGTAAAATAAAAAGGCAGAGGTAAACTCAATGCTTGCAAATGTTGTTGTCTCAACCCTGATTGTCTGTATTCCATCAACGATTGTTTCGATTATAATAGGTGTTCCAATTGGATACTTCTTGAAGATAAAAAGGTTTAAAGGCCGAAAATTTGTGTTGAGGTTGGTATATACTCTCTCTGGTCTTCCACCAGTTTTAGCAGGACTTTTGGTATATATTATTCTCTCAAAAAAAGGTCCACTGGGGTTTTTAGATATACTTTTTACCAAGTGGGCAATGATTATTGCCCAGGTAATTTTGATTGTGCCAATAGTTGTACTCTATACATTGTCAGGCCTTAAAAATGTGCAATTAGTTTTGGACAACTTAGACTACTTAAATGTAGAAGGCAAAAAGAGATACATTGCACTTATAAAAGAGTATTCAAAAGAGCTGGTTTATGCAACCATCCTTGGGCTTTCGCGTTCAATTTCCGAGGTAGGAGCTGTTTTGATTGTTGGGGGAAATATAGAGGGAGAGACTCGTATTCTGACAACAGCTATTATCTATGAAGTTACAAAAGGGGAATTTTCAATGGCGCTTTTGCTGGGTATGGTTTTACTCATTATATCATTTGCATTTAATACCATTTTGCAGATATTGCAGGGTGATATAGTTGATTGAGGTAAAAGAGGTTGAGAAGTATTTTGGAGACAGGTTTTTGTTTAGGTGTAAAAACTTAAAGTTTGATAATAAAGGCTTATACATTATAAGAGGACCAAATGGATGTGGAAAAACAACATTTTTGAGAATGCTTTTTGGCAAAGACAGAGATTTTAAGGGAATGATTAAGAATACATTTAACAAAAAAGTTATGCTATCCCAGCAGCCATATTTTTTCAAAGGAAGTGTAGCGTATAACCTTTCTTTGAGTTTAAGGCAGCAAAGATTTAAAGATGCTGAAAAGGTATTAAAAATGTTTGCAATAGACCCATATGCGAATATAAACTCACTTTCACTTGGGCAAAAACAGCTTGTTGCTTTTTTAAGAGCATTTTATATTGAGTCAGACGTTCTCTTTTTAGATGAACCAGATTCGTACCTTGACAGTTCAGTAAGAAATTTTATTTTTGAAAAGGTAGAAAAAGATGCACAAAATAGATGTATAATTATGGTGACACACAACTCACAGATGGTGGCTTGCTCAAAGCTGGTATACTTTGAAGATAATCAAATAATAGAGAAAAGGTGATTAACTATGAAGGTTTTAATGACTTACTTTGAAGTGTTTAACATTTTGCGAAGGGAATTTTCAAACGTTAGCTTCAAAACTGAGACCATTCCCATCCAAGAGGCCTTGGATAGGATTTGTGCAAAGGACATTATATCAAGTATAGACGTTCCACACTTTGACAAGTCAACTGTTGATGGATATGCAATAAGGTGTGAGAAGACATTTTCGGCAAACGATGAAAACCCTGCCATCTTTGATTTGGTTGGTGAGGTAAAGACAGGGGAGATTCCAACATTTGAGATTGGTGAAGGTCAGGCGGCGAGGATTTTTACAGGTGGTCATGTGCCAGATGGCAGCAATGCCGTGGTCATGCTTGAAAATACCATTGAAGAAGATGGGAAGCTTTTTGTCTTTCGACCAGTAAAGCCAAATGAGAACATACTTAAAAAAGGTGAGGATATAAAGAAAGGCTGTGTTGTTATTAAAAAGTATCAAAAATTAAAAGCGCCTCAAATTGGTGTTTTGGCAGCAATAGGTCAAAAAGAGGTTGAGGTTTTCTCAAAGCTCAAAGTTGGAATCATTTCAACAGGTGATGAGATAGTCTCACAAGACCAGAATCTTGAAGGAGCTAAGATTTATGATGTAAACTCATATACACTTTATGCTTCTTGCATTGAAGAGTACACAGTACCTAAATTGTATGGAATTGTGAAAGATGATTATAATGCTTTGAAAGATGTGTTACTACAAGCCATTTTAGAAAACGACATTGTGCTGGTATCTGGCGGAAGTTCTGTTGGGACATATGATAACACACTGAAAGCTATTTCAAGCTTAGAGAATTCAAAAATTCTTGTTGATGGAGTTTCGATAAAGCCGGGGAAACCAACAATAATTGCAAAGGCTTTTGACAAAGCTATATTTGGGCTTCCAGGCCACCCTGTTTCTTGCCTTTTTATATTTAGGTTCTTTGTCAAAAAGCTGATTGACATTTTACTTCATCAGCAGGATACATCAAAAAAAGTCTTAGCAAAAATGAAGACAAACTTTGCAATCTCAAGTGGAAGAACAGAATTTGTATTTGTGAAGCTTATATACTCTGATGAAATTATTGCCGAACCGCTGTACGGAAAATCCGGTTCGATAAATCTATTGAATAACGCCTCAGGTTATATCAGAGTAGATAGTACAAAAACAGGGATTAAGGCAGGCGATATTGTTGAGGTGACATTGCTATGAAGGATTATCACTTTTCAGCTACGCTTCCACAAGATGCAAGAAATATAATTGAGAAAATATTAAAAGAATATTTGAGCCTCAAGACAGAGACCATTTCAGTATACAAAGCACATGGTAAATTTGCAGCGAAAGACTATCTTTCACTCAATACATCGCCTCCTACAGATGTTGCTGCAATGGATGGTTATGCAATAAATGCGGAGCAAACTTTTAATACTACAGATGCCAATCCTGCAATAATTGAAAACTTTAAAGTTGTTCAAACAGGAGAAAGCATTGAGGGTTTTGATGCTGTCGTGCCATTTGAAGAGGCACAAGTAGAAAATGGAAGGATAAAGATTTTCCAAAGTTATTATCCACGACAGAATGTACGTTCAAAAGGTGAGGATGTACAAAAGGAGCAGTTACTTATTAAAAAAGGAGATCTTTTAACCATTTTTGACAAGGTGTATTTAAAAGCTGGTGGCTATCTTGAAGTTGAGGTTTACAAAATGCCAAAGGTTGCTTTTTTGCCAACAGGTGAGGAGCTTGTTGACATAGTTGAAAAAGAAGGACAACTTGTTGAGTTCAATTCTGTCATATTCAATGATTTACTTCAAAGATATGGTTTCGAAGTTGGAATTTTTAAGCCTGTAGAAAACAATTTAAAAAAACTTACAGAAAAGATAAAAGAACTTTTACAAGAATTTGATATAGTCTTTGTAAATGCTGGATCGTCTAAGGGTGATAAAGACTTAACAGTCGAGGCTATATCAGCTTTAGGAGAGGTACTTGTCCACGGCATAGCCATAAAACCCGGCAAGCCAACAATTATAGGAAAGGTAGAAAATAAGCTTGTGATAGGACTTCCCGGCTTTCCTGTTTCAATGTTTTTTGTTTTAAGAGAGATATTCTTAAGGCCATTTTTCAAAACATACAATTTAAATCCAAAAGAAAAAAGTATATTTGCCACACTTGAGAGAAGACTCTCATCTGATATAGGCTCTGAAGAGTATGTGAGAGTTAGTATTAAAAATATAGATGGTAAGAATGTAGCCAAAGTTTTAAAAAGAGGAGCAAGTGTAATATCAAGTTTAAAGAGAGCAGATGGATATGTCACAGTTCCAATTAATGTAGATTTAATTGAAGAGGGAAGCTTGATAGAGGTTAAATTGATTTAGAAAAAGGTGATAGTAAATGTATGATGGATTTTTTAGAAAGATTGAATACCTAAGGCTTTCAGTAACAGACAGGTGTAATTTCTTCTGCAAGTATTGCAGGACAAAGGAAGCATGCGAAATTGAGAACAAAGATCTTTCAAAAGATGAGATTTTTAGAATTATTTCGGTGTTTAAAAAACTTGGTATAAAGAAACTGAGGTTTACAGGCGGTGAGCCATTTTTAAGAGATGACATATTTGATATTATAGAGTTTGCTGATAACATTGGTATAAAAAACATAAATGTTACAACAAACGGGTATTTAGATGAAGAAAAGATTGAGAAGATAGCAAAAAGCAGTCTTTTGTCAATTAACATTTCACTTGATACCTTAGATAAGCAAAAATACAAAGTGTTAACAGGCGTTAACGGACTTGGCAAAGTAATAAGCACAATAAAAAGCCTGTCAAAGTTTAAGAAAGTAAAGATTAACACAGTTTTGCTAAGGTCAGTAAACTTTGATGAGATTGATAACTTAATATCATTTGCTAAGGAGAACAAGGTTGTTATTAGATTCATTGAACTTATGCCAGTAGGAGTTGCAAACAGAATTTTTGAAAGTGAATTTGTGAGTATAGAAGAGATTTTAAAAAAATTTAAGAACTTTCATGAAATTGAAAGCAGTGAAAACTCTGTTGCAAAGTACTACTATATTGAAGACTTTGACCACATTGTTGGGTTTATAAACGCTGTTTCAGGACATTTTTGTGACAGGTGTGACAAGGTAAGGGTTTCATCAAAAGGAGTTCTATATAATTGTTTATTTGATAAATTAGGGCTTGATTTAAAAGAGTATTTAAATGATGAAGATGTTTTGGTGGAAAAAATCCAAGAATTTATTAAAAGTAAAAAGTTTATAAGAAATCCAACAACAGATTTAATGATGTTTAAGATAGGAGGCTAAGGAAGATGGAGTTTACTCATTTGAATAAAGAGGGAATACCGCAGATGGTTGATGTATCAAATAAGGAAATAACCGAAAGAATTGCGAAGGCAAGTGGCAGAATTTATGTGGGAAGCGAGGTCATAAAAGCGATAGAAGAAAGCAAGTTACCAAAGGGTGATATATTCTCAGTAGCAAAGATTGCCGGGATAATGGCAGCAAAAAAGACATCAGAACTGATTCCGCTTTGCCACAATATATTTCTATCACACGTCGATATCTCATATTCGGTAAACAAAGAACAAGGTTATATAGAGGCAGTAGGCGAGGTAAAGACACAAGCACAAACAGGTGCTGAGATGGAGGCAATAACAGCAGTTTTGATTTTTTTAGAGACAATCTATGACATGTGCAAGGCACTCAAAAAGGATATGGTTATTACAGATGTGAGATTAATTGAAAAGATGGGTGGAAAGTCAGGGTATTATATCTTTGATGAAAGAAAAAGCTCTGCGAAGGTCATTTCAATAAATATAAGCAGGCAAAAAGGTACACCAAAAGAGCCAGTTGAAGAGGCACATGTAATTGAGAGTTTTGGCATAGAAGGAGATGCTCATGCAGGTACATCACACAGACAAGTAAGCCTTCTTGATATGTCCAGCATAAAAAAGATGGAAGAGTATGGTATAAAAGGCCTTTGTTTTGGCAAGTTTGCAGAGAATATTACAACAGAAGGACTGGATATAAGCAAAATCCAGCTTGGTACAAAGCTAAAGATAGGAGATGATGTGATACTTGAGATAAGCCAGATAGGGAAAAAATGCCATGGGGATGGATGTGAGATAGCAAGGACGGTTGGCGTTTGTATAATGCCAAAAGAGGGGCTGTTTGCAAGGGTATTAAAAGGTGGTAAAATAAGGGTAGGAGATATCATAGAAATTTTAGGCTAAATCACTCTGTCTTACCACATTCCCTCTCATTTTCAAGCAAGATATTTAATCCATGCTCTAAAATTGGAAAAACTGCCTCAATGCACTCTTTTACTGCCTTTGGTGAGCCGGGAAGGTTGATTATGAGGCTATTTTCATATATTCCCGAAACTCCGCGCGAAAGATAGCTCCTTTTATTTATCTTGCCTGTCTCATACCTGATTAGTTCAGAAATACCAGGGGTTTGTTTTTGGATAACCTCAAGTGTTGCCTCAGGTGTAACATCTCTTTTATAAAAGCCAGTGCCTCCAGTTGTCAAAATGAGGTTTGCACCGGCATTTGCTGCTTCAATTAAAGCCTGTTTTATTTTTTCTTTTTCATCAGGTACAATCTTGTAATACACATTTGAAAATCCATGAGCTTGTAAGAGATTTATTATCTCTTTTCCACTCAGGTCTTCTCTTTCTCCTTTTGAACCCTTGTCTGAGCATGTTATCACTGCAAATGTAAATGCCATTTTAAACTTTCCTCCTTTTTTCAAAACTATTTTTCCTCATTTAGATTTTAAACTGCCTTACAATTTGTTATAATTATATAAGATATCATCTTAATTTTAAAGAGGGTAAAGTTTTATGGTTGAAATAAGGCAGATGAATCCTTCTGAAAGACATTGGGTTAAAAAGTTTATAGAACAATATGGTTTTCAATTCTATGATAGTGCGATAACCCATGTTGTGGATGATAAAGGTAATATTATTGCAGCTTCGCAGCTGGCGGTAGAAGAAACTCAAGCTCGAATTTTATCAATTGTGGTAGAAGAAAACTTTCGCAAGATGGGATTTGGCGATGGACTTTTAAAGATGCAGATAAATCATTGCTATAAAAATGGCATTCCAATTATAAAAGTTAAAAAAGGAATGGCAGATGAATTTTTCAAAAAAGTGGGATTTGTTGAAGATGGAGAGTGGCTCACCTTAGATGTGCAAGCATTTTATTTAAATTTGCGCTGCAAGTAAAAGTGGTATAGAAAGAGGGTAAGATATGAATCTTGATTACGAATGGTTTAAAAAGAAGATTTTGGAGTATGTAGGAATAAATCTTTCGTATTATAAGGAAAAACAAATGAAAAGGCGAATAGAGTCTTTAATGAAGAAAAACGGCTTCCAAAACTATGCTGACTACTACAGTGCTCTGACAAAAGACCAAAGGCTTTTTAATGAGTTTATTAACTATCTGACAATAAATGTCTCTGAGTTTTATAGAAATCCACAACAGTGGGAAATACTCGAAAGAGAAATTATGCCATATATTCTCAAAAGGGCAAAAAGACCAAGAATTTGGTCAGCTGCCTGTTCAACGGGTGAAGAGCCATATTCAATTGTCATGCTTCTGACAAGGTTTTTTCCATTAAATGAAATAAAGATTTTGGCAACAGACATTGATGATGATGCTATAAAGAAAGCAAAAGAGGGTGTATATTTGAGAAAAAGTCTTGAGGGACTGCCGCAGGAATTTGTAAGAAGGTTTTTTAGAGAAAATGGAGAATTATATTACATAAGTGATGAGATAAAAAGATGTGTTGAATTCAAACACCATGACCTCTTAAAAGACCCTTATCCAATTGGAATGGATTTAATTGTCTGTAGAAATGTTCTTATTTACTTTACAGAAGAGGCAAAGGATATGGTGTATAAGAATTTCAATAAATCCCTTGTAATGAATGGCATTTTGTTTGTGGGTTCAACCGAGCAGATAATTATGCCTCAAAAGTACGGACTAAAACCAATAAGAACATTCTTTTATGAAAAGGTGATGAGTATTTGAAAGCAAGAGAAATTTCATATGCTGGTTTGATGGGAGCGCTTAGTATAATTTTTTTGTTCTTTGCTTCAGTTTTACCAAAGGGAAATAGCTTGTTTTACATTCTCTCTTCGGTTTGCATAATGATAATTGTATGGCTGTATAGCATAAAGCTTGGTTTTGTTGCGTACATTGTAGTATCTTTACTGAGCCTAATGATTGTTCCAAACAAACTTGTAGCTGTGCTGTACATTCTTATTTTTGGGCTTTACCCACTGTTTAAGGCTATTTGCGAAAGAGGTTTCCCGGTTTATATTGAACTTGGGTTAAAACTTTTGTTTTTTAATATTGCGCTGATTATTTTATATTTTGTGTTTAAAATAATAATGAAAGAGCTTCCGCATTTTAAATTTGGAATAGCTTTGACGATTGCTTCTTCTGAGGTTATCTTTGTACTTTATGACTATCTTCTTACACTTATTCTACAAAAGCTAAAGAGTCTTAAAATTCCTTGGAGGGGAAACTAATGACAGACCTTATAATAAAAGATGCACTTTCGTTTTTGATTTCGTTTGTTTTGGTAACAGTTATAACACCGTATATCCAGAGAAAATCAATTGAGATAGGGTTTGTTGACAGACCAAATCCACGAAAGATACATTCATATCCAATTCCTGTGACAGGCGGAGTTGCACTATTTGTTGCATTTTTCATCTCACAGTTTTTGATAAGAGGATTTAGCAGAGAATTTTTAGGTTTCTTTATAGCATCAAGCTTGATTTTGGCAATTGGTCTTGTTGATGACTGGTATAAGTCTCAAGGTAAAGAGTTTAGCGCTCTTCCAAAGTTCTTGGTGCAAATTTTGGCATGTTCAATAGTTTTTTTTATGGGTATTCAGATTGAAGGAATAACAAACCCATTTACACACAAGTTCATAAGCTTTCCTGTGTGGTTTCAATATATAGCAACAGTAATTTGGCTTTTTGGTGTGACAACAGTGATAAACTTTATTGATGGCATAGATGGGCTTGCAGCAGGTATTACAACAATCTCAGGTACAACTTTGTATTTTGTAGCTCTCATGAACCTTAGCATAATCTCAACAGCAAGGGTTTCAACATATATGGCAGCAGCACTTGTAGGTGTTGCTTCAGCATTTTTGATTTTCAACCGCCACCCAGCCAGAATTTTTATGGGTGATTCAGGTGCCACATTCTTAGGATTTGTTCTTGGAACAATTGCTGTTGAAGGAACATTTAAAGTGGCAACAGTAGTGTCTTTGATTGTACCAATCTTGACATTAGGACTTCCTATATTTGATAATCTTTTTGTCATATTCAAAAGAATTAAGGAAGGGAAACCTATTTATAAAGCTGACAAAAGTCAGGTACACTTTAGACTTCTTGAAGCAGGCTTGAATCAGAAACAAACAGTGCTATTTTTGTACTTGGTTAGCATTTGTTTTTCGCTGACCTCTCTTATCATAATGCTTTTGGCAAGAAGATAACAAACAGTTCTTTTTCTTGTTCTAAACCACCCTCATTTTAAATATGCTAATAAAAAGATTAACATAAGTCTTTTAGAGAGGGTGGTTTTGGAATGAGAAAAAGAATTTTTTTTATGTTAATTTTATGTTTAATATTCTTAACAGCTTGCAGCGCAGATATTTTGCCTTCAACTATTCGAAGTGATGTGTATCGAACTGGTCAAAATGCAAAAACTGAAATAGATTTTGAGGTTGTGGATAGTGATGTTTACACTCCTCAGTATTCAAAGGAAGAAATAGATACTAACAATTCTTTCAAAGTTCTTAGCATATTTTGTGACAAAGACAAAAACCTTGTTTTAGCAAATATTTACACCACAAGGACTTTGTCTGCAATGAGAAAGGGGCTTGAACTTTCTATATTTTCTCCACAGAAACAAAAGAAACTTAGGGATTTTGGACTTTTTTGTATCTTTCCTGATGATATTCATATAAACTCTATTGAGATAGAAGGAAACTGTGCTAAAGTTGATTTAAATCAAAAGTTTTTTCAGAAAAAATACAGCAATTTTTATATAAAAGCTATCACATTTTTTATTACCTCAGTGAATGGTATAATAAAAGAAGTTTGTTTTTATAAAGACGGCACAATTTACAATAAGACTCCACTTTTGCGTCGACAAGATGACCAGCTAATCTTGTTTGTCCCCCAACGGGTTGAAGGCAATGTTTTTCTTGTTCCAAAATGGATAAATATATCACAAACTTACAGAAACGCACCTTTGACTTTTGCTTTGGGGCAGCTAATAAAAAGTCTTAGCTATAGATTTTCTAAACTAAATGGGTTAAAATTGAATAATGTAAACCTAAAAGAGAAAACCCTATATCTCGATTTGTCAAGCCAGATTTTGAATTTAAAAGGAAGTAGCGAAGTTGACACTATCTTAGCCTCAATTTGTTTTACAGCAAAAGAAATAGACAACTCCATACGATATATTAAATTATCTGTGAAAGGAAAAGAAGGATATCTTGATCAGTACGATTTAAAGGATAAAATAGATGTAAGCCAGTTTGAATTAAATCCTATAAATCTAAAACTGTGAAAGGAAGGTAAAGAGCCATGAGACCAGACCAGAGAGCATATAATGAACTTCGACCAATAAAGATAACACGAAACTTTATAAAATATGCTGAAGGTTCATGCCTGATTGAGATGGGCAACACAAAAGTGATTATCACAGCAACCATTGACGACAAAGTTCCTCCTTTTAAAAAAGGAAGTGGTGAGGGCTGGATTACTGCTGAGTATTCAATGCTTCCAAGGGCAACCCAGCAGAGAAATGTAAGGGATATAAACAAACTCAGACTCAGCGGCCGAAGCCATGAGATACAGAGACTAATAGGAAGAGCCCTAAGAGCTGGCATAAACTTTAAAGCCTTGGGTGAGCGCGTGATAATCCTTGACTGTGACGTCATTCAGGCAGACGGTGGGACAAGGACAGCGTCCATCACAGGTGGGTTTATTGCAATGTTTGATGCGTGCAAAAAACTTTATGATGAGAAAGTGATAGAAAATTTTCCAATTACAGATTTTGTTGCTGCAGTGTCTGTTGGTATTTGCGACGGAGTTGAGATGCTTGACCTTTGTTTTGAAGAGGATTCTAAAGCCTCTGTTGATATGAACCTTGTTATGAACGACAAGGGCGAGTTTATTGAAATTCAGGGCACAGCAGAAGGTGGTGCTTTTACTCAGGAGCAGTTTGAAAAGTTACTTGAGCTTGGGAAACAGGGTATTCAAAAGATTATTGAGATACAAAGAGAGGTTTTAGGGGAAGATAGCAAACTAATTGGGAGTGTTCCAAAAGATGAGAAAACTTCTGGTTGCGACCAAGAATAGAGGAAAGGCAAAAGAGATAAAAGAGCTAATTGGGGATTTTTTTGACATTATTTTGACACTGAGCGATTTTGATGAAAATATCAACATAATTGAGGATGGAAAAACTTTTGAAGAAAATGCTTTGAAAAAGTCAAAAACTATATACAGCCTTTACAAATTACCAACTTTAGCAGATGACTCTGGACTTGAGGTGGATGCACTTGATGGAAGGCCTGGTGTGTATTCTGCAAGGTATGCAGGTGATAATGCAACAGATGAAGAAAAGATTAAAAAGCTTTTAGAAGAGCTTAAAAACATACCAGAAGAAAAAAGAGGCGCACAATTTGTTTGTGTGCTTACATTTATTGATGAGAATGGCAGAGTGTATCAAACAAGAGGAGTCTGCAGAGGTAAAATTGGCTTTGCACCAAAAGGTCTAAATGGATTTGGATATGACCCAATATTTATTCCAGAAGGCTACAATGCAACATTTGCAGAGCTTGAAAGTGATGAGAAGAATAGAATATCACACAGAGCAAGAGCTTTTGAAAAACTAAGAAAGATTTTGGGTGAGATTTACAATGAAGATACTTGTGATAAGTGATACACATGGAATTACTTATGATGCAGAAAGAATTGTAAAAAATTACGAAAAAAATATTGTTTTGTGCGTTCATCTTGGAGACTTGGTGAAAGATGCTGTGTATCTCCAAAATAAATTTCCAAATCTCAAGTTTGAGATAGTGAGAGGGAACAACGACTTTACAAGAGACTTTCCATCAGAGAAGATTATAGAAGTTGGGAATAAAAAGATTTTAATAACACATGGTCATATGTATTCTGTAAAGTCTACATATGACCTTATTGTTAACCATGCAAAATCTTTCAAAGTTGATGCAGTGTTTTTTGGACATACGCATCAGCAAGAGGAGTTTTACTCTGACAACGTCCTATTTTTAAACCCAGGCAGCATAACTTTCTCAAGAGACGGCTCAAGGTCATATGCTATTGCAGAGGTAACTTCGTTTGGTGTTGTAGCATATTTAGAAAAGGTGTGAAAAGATGTTAATAGCAAAGGGTGAGCTTGTAAATATAAGAGAACTGAGATGGGGAGATTTAAAATATATTCAAAAATGGTCAAATGATCCAGAGGTTGCGTACTGGGCTCGTGGCGTGAAAAATGCTGCTGATACATCTATTGAAGAATTTAGGAGATGGTACCGTTCCCGATCATCCTCAACCATTAAAAGGTTTATAATTGAAACAAAAGACAGAAAACCAATTGGTTCTATCTCGTATCGCGACTATGACCCTATAAATAAAGTAGTTGTACTTGGAATTCATATAGGCGAAAAGGAATATTGGGGGAAAGGTTTTGGCACCGACGCAATAAAAGCATTTGTCAAATACCTTTTTGCGACACTTGATATAAACAGAATAGAACTTGACACATTTGATGATAATATAAGGGCTATTAAGGCGTATCAGAAGTGTGGGTTTAAAATTGAAGGGGTTTTGCGTGAAGCAAAGCTCATTGATGGAAAGTTTCATGATGTTATCATAATGGGTATGACAAGAAAAGATTTTGAGAAGATAGCAAACAAAAATTAAATATGATATAATAAAAACAAACATAAAAGAAGTAAAAACAAATGGGGAGGAAAAAATGAAAACAATCAATTGCGTTGGTGCTGATTTTGGTGCGTCAAGCGGGAGAGTGTTTGTTGGAAGTTTCAATGGTGAGAGTTTAGAGCTTTTTGAAGTGCACAGGTTTGAAAATACCCCCGTAAGAATTAACCAGAGTTTATTTTGGGATTTTTTGTACCTGTTTAACAACTTGAAAATTGGGATTTACAGAGCTAAAAAACAATTTGGAGAACTTCACAGTATTGGGATTGACACTTGGGGAGTTGACTATGGACTTGTTGACAAAAGAGGTGACTTGCTTTCAAATCCTTATCATTACAGGGATTTGAGGACGAAAAACGCAATTGAAGAGGTATCGAGAATAGTTTCGCTTGACAAAATTTATGAGATAACAGGCATTCAGTTTATGAATTTCAACACAATCTTTCAGCTTTACATAGACTACAAAACACGGCAGGATATAATGAAAAATGTGGATTCGCTTTTGTTTATGCCAGACCTTTTTGCATATTTTTTGACAGGTATTAAAGTAAATGAATACACCATTGCATCAACCTCACAGCTAATAGATGCACAAAAAAGAGGATGGTCAGATGAACTGATAGAAAAACTTGGGTTTGAAAAAAGAATATTTAATGATATAATTTATCCAGGAAATGTTTTAGGCAAATTAACACCTGATGTTCAAGAAGAGCTTGAAATTGGCGCTATTCCTGTTATTGCAGTTGGTAGCCATGATACAGCTTCTGCTGTTGCGGCTTCTCCCTTTTCTGATGGCAAAACCACAGTGTATCTCAGCTGTGGTACATGGTCGCTGATGGGAGTGGAGCTTGAAAGTCCTCTTATTAATCAAAATAGTTTTAACAAAAACTTCACAAACGAGGGCGGAGTGGAAAACAAAATAAGGTTTTTAAAGAACATCACTGGTCTTTGGCTCATCCAGCAGATAAGAAGCACATGGAGCAAGAAGTATAAAGAAGTGAGCTTTAATGAAATCAGTGAACTTGCTCAAAAATCGAACTATGAGTACGCAATTGACCCTGACAGTAGTGAATTTTTAGCCCCGATTGACATTCTGGCAGAGATAAGAAAGTGGTGCAAAAATCATTTTGGAAAAGAACCACAAGACTTAGGGGACATCGTAAAAGCAGCCTACAGTGGGATTGTACAAAAGTATAAAAAAACAATTGAAGAGATTGAAGAGTTAACAGGTTTTAGCATTTCTAAAATCAACATGGTTGGCGGTGGAATTAAGGATAAACATCTTTGTGAGCTTACAGCAAGAGAGACAAAAAGAGAAGTTATAGCAGGGCCTGTTGAGGCAACAGTATTGGGCAACATTATGCTTCAGCTAATAGCACTTGGATATGTTAAGGATTTGCGTGAGGCAAGAGAACTTCTTAAAAAGAGTATTCAGTTTGAAATCTATACGGGGAGGTAAGAAAAAAGGTGCTTGCGATTGAACGAAGACAAAAGATAATGGCAATGCTAAATGAAAACAAGAGTGTGCTTGTTCCAGAGCTTGCAAAGCTTTTTAATGTCACAGAAGAAACTATTAGGCGCGACCTTGAGAAGCTTGAAAAGGAAGGACTTTTGAAAAGAACATATGGTGGGGCAGTCCTTGTTGAAAACTATAATGTTGATATTCCGTTTGAGTTTAGAAATGTGACAAACATTGAAGGCAAAAAACAAATAGCTCTGACTCTAATAAAGTACATTGAAGATGGTGACACGCTTGTCATGGATTCAAGCACATCAGCTCTGCAGGTTGCAAAGCTTCTCAAGACCAAGAAGAAAATAACTGTTATCACAAACTCTGAACAGATAGTAAATGAGTTAAAGGTTTTTGAAGACATCAAGGTAATCTCAACAGGTGGGACGCTGAGAAATAGATCACTTTCACTTGTTGGACCCATTGCAGAGAATACATTAAAATCTCTTAATGCAAACAAGGCTATAATTTCGTGTAAAGGGTTTGACATTGAAAAAGGCTTTACAGAGTCAAACGAGCTTGAAGCACAGGTCAAGAAGATGATGATTGAAATAGCAGACCAAATTTACATGATTGTAGACCACACAAAGATGAACAAAATAGCACTTGTCAACATTGCAACACTTGATGATGTAGACTTTATCTTCACCGACAAGGTACTGCCACCAAGCCAAGAAAATGCAATAAGGGAAAAGAATGTTGAGATTGTATACTGTTAAAAGTAAAGGGGCTGCCCGGGAATTTTGAAGCAGCCCCTTATGTATTATTACTAAAACTTTGCCCTTTATTTTCCGTTGCTATTCAAAAGATGTAGTTTGAACTTATCATGTATAGCTCTTACCGCCTTTTCAGCATCCTTTTCATCAATTAAAACAGAAATCTTGATTTCCGATGTTGAAATCATCTCAATATTGATTCCTGCATCGTAAAGTGCTTCAAACATAGTTGCTGCAACGCCTGGGTTGTTGACCATTCCAGCACCTACAATTGACACCTTTGCAACATTGTCTGCGTATGTTATATCCTTTGCTCCAATTACATGCAGGTTCTTTGTCAATACATCTAATGTCTGCTTGAGATTGCTTTTTGACACAGTAAATGATATATCTTTTGTCTTTTCTCTTCCAATTGATTGCAAGATTATATCAACATTTATATTCTCTTTCGCAAGTAAAGAGAATATCTGGAATGCCTTTCCTGGCACATTTTCAACTCCAATCACAGCAACCCTTGCGATGTCCTTGTCACACGCAACACCCGACACAAGCAGCTTTTCCACAGAACTTACCTCCTTCACAATTGTTCCTTCATTGTCATTGAAAGATGACCTAACAACTAAAGGAATGTTATATTTTTTTGCAAGCTCAACAGACCTGTTATGAAGAACCTTTGCACCAAGCGTTGCAAGCTCTAACATCTCATCATATGAAATCTCTTTTAGCTTTGAAGCATTTGGAACAATTCTTGGGTCTGCTGTGTAAACACCATCAACATCTGTGTAAATCTCGCACTTATCAGCTTTCAAAGCTGCAGCTAAAGCCACTGCTGTTGTATCAGACCCACCACGGCCCAAAGTTGTGATGTCGTCATATTTATTTATTCCCTGAAAGCCTGCAACAACAACTATGTTTCTCTTGTCAAGCTCTCTTTGAAGCCTTTCTGTGTCAATTTCTTTAATCCTTGCGTTTGAATAGTTGCTATCTGTCTTTATTCCTGCCTGCCATCCAGTAAGTGATATTACAGGATACCCGAGCTTTTCAATTGCCATTGCCATCAGAGCAATTGATATCTGCTCGCCTGTTGAAAGTAGCATATCCATCTCTCTTTTAGACGGATTTTCGTTTATCTCTTTTGCTTTTTCAATAAGCTCATCAGTCGTGTCACCTTGAGCAGAGACAACAACAACTACCTTGTTTCCCTTTTCATACTCGGCTACAGCTCGTCTTGCTGCACGAAATATTCGCTCTTTGTCTGCGACAGACGTTCCACCATATTTTTGAACAACTATTCCCAATTTTTGTCCCCTCCCTTTTTTAAAACTCAAACGTGTAAAGTTTTTTATTGTAGCTTGATAATATTATATTACACTTTTTAAATAATTGCTTTATCTTTTAAAACTACTACTACTTTGCACAGAAAAAACTGTAGCACCGCTATTATCTGCCTCTAAAATTATCAAATCCCACTTAGCCTTCAAGTCCAATGAGCTAAGTGCACTTTTGACATTTTGTTCAAAACTGTCATAATTTTCATCAATCAATGCTATTATAGAGGGTCCAGCACCCGACAAGAATGCTCCTTTTGCACCAAACTCCAAAGATAAATTAACGATCTTATCAAAATCAGGAATAAGATTCTTCCTGTACGGCTGATGAAGTCTATCTTGTGTTGCAGCAGGCAAAAGATCATAGTTTCCGGTTGTGATTGCGCTTGCAAAAAGAGCTGCCCTTCCAACATTGAAAACTGCGTCTTTGAACTCAATATACTTTGGCAGAATATTTCTTGCATACTCAGTAGACAGCTGAAAGTCAGGAATGAAAACTGCAAACTTGAGCCTGTTTGGTACAACAAACTTGATGTAGTTCACTTTATTTTCTTCCAGTACTGCAAAAACAAGTCCGCCAATCATTGCAGGTGTTGAGTTATCAGGGTGTCCTTCCATTTTTGCTGCCAAGAAAATCATCTCTTCTTCAGAGAGTTTTCCGCCACATAATAGGTTTGCAGCATATATACCGCCTGAAATACATGCAGCAGACGATCCCAAACCGCGTGTCAGTGGAATTTCATTTATAAGATTTATTCTCAAACCCTTTGGGTACCATCCAACCTCGTCAAATACAACCTTCATGGCTTTGAAAACAAGATTATTCTCATCCTTTGCAATCGAAGGGTCGTCTGGGCTTGAAGTTATCTCTAAACCTTTTTCGATTTCTTCCACCTCAATGATGTTATAAAGTTTTAATGCAACTCCCATACAGTCAAATCCGGCACCAAGGTTTGCCGATGATGCCGGAACCTTTACAGAAATCATTTTGCAACTTACCTCCAAGCGTATGAATTTGTCAATGCTTCATATATTTTCATCATATCTTATGATTGACAGAACCTTTTCTATAGCAGGAAGTTTTTCAAGCTGGGATATCTTTTCTTTGAATTCTCTTTCTTTTATCTCATGTGTAACAAATGCAAACTCATTTTCACCAATTGGTTTGTGTGTATTTACAATCATACAGTCATTAAAAATTATTGAAACTGCATCTTTTGCTTTTGAGAGGTCTTTATACTTTACTCTTACGAAAAATCTGCAGCTTGTTTCATCTATGTCCAAAACCTTTATATCGCCAGAGATTCCCCAAGTGTAGACATATGACTTGTCAATATGCTTGACAATATCAATTATATCTCCAACAACCGCACTTGCAGTTGGAAGCTTCCCAGCGCCTTGGCCATAGAACATCACATCGCCTATTGCATCACCTTTTACTAAGATTGCATTGAATACATCATCTACATTTGCAAAAGGATTTTTCTGGAGTATCATAAGTGGACTTACTCTTGCAAAAACAGTTGTACTATCTAACTTTTTACTCATAGCAATGAGTTTTATTGTACACCCGAGCTCCTCTGCATATTCCATGTCTTCTTTTGTAACTTTTGATATACCCTCTGTATAAATATTCTCATAATTTACATAGTGAGAATATGCAATTGAAGATAAGATTGCAATCTTTCTGCATGCGTCATGTCCATCAACATCATTGCTTGGGTTTCTCTCCGCGTATCCTTTTTCCTGAGCCTGCTTTAGCGCTTCCTCAAATGACAGGGAGTATTTACTCATCTGTGTCAGGATATAGTTTGTTGTGCCATTTAAAATTCCTGCAATTTCTGTTATTTGATTTCCTGCCAAGCAGTTCTGAAGAGGTCTTATAATAGGTATTCCACCGCCAACACTTGCTTCAAAGAAATAATTGATATTCTTCTCCTTTGCAATTCTCAAAAGTTCTGGTCCATGTTTTGCAACAAGCTCTTTATTTGATGTAACAACATGTTTTCCTTTTTCTAAAAGCTTTTTTGTATAAGTATACGCAGGCTCAAGCCCGCCAATTGTCTCCACAACAATAGAAACCTCATCGTCATTTAAAATTTTGTCGAAGTCTTTTATAATCAAATTCTTTGCCGGGTGGTCTGGAAAATCGCGGATATCCAAGATGTATTTAATCCCTATCTCATCTCCAGCTCTTTTGGCAATTGATGCTGCGTTTTTTGTCAAAACTTCCCATACTCCTGAACCAACAACTCCAAATCCCATTATTGCAATCTTTACCACTTCAAGTTTCCCTCCTTTTTGAAAACTTTAATATTCTTCTCTTCCTAAAATTTCAATTTTCTTAACTCCGTCAACTCTTTCTATTTCTTGAATCAACTCTTTTACAGACTTTGTCATATCGGATGTCCTTATAGATATTGTGACAGTTGCAATTCCACCCAAGGGAATGTTTTGGTTGATTGTAAGTATATTTGCGTTTGTGTCAGAGATAATATTTAGTATTTTAGAAAGAATTCCAGGTATGTCTTGCAAAACAAATGCAAGTGTAATTATCTTCCCTCTTGAGCTTTCAAAAAAAGGAAATATACAATCTTTGTATTTATAAAATGCACTTCTTGAGATTCCAACAATTTTCACAGCTTCGTTTACGGCCTTAACCTCACCCTTTTCTAAAAGCTCTTTTGCCTTGATGACTTTTAAAAAAACTTCAGGTAGCACGCTTTCCTCAACTATATAGTACGTGGCATCTTTCTTTAGCATTTTTGTTGTTCACCTAATATAAACAAATGTCTTTATGGAATGGATTTTAGCATACTCGGAGGCGAAATTCAAGTATAAAAAAAGATATTTTATTTCATATTAAATGGTTAGAGAGGGGATTTTATATGATGATAAGCCTTTCGGATATTATTACAAAGTATAGTATTTTAATGTTTTTCTTAAGTGGTATTTTAATATTCTTGCTTGACATAAGAGAGCTTAAATCAAAGAATTTAAAGAGAGAAACTAATTTGGCAAAAATTACAGGAAGTGTTTTAATCGTACTTGGTATCATCTTTTATATAGTAAAAATTTTCCTTTAAGAGTGGTGATTTTGGATATGGGATTTTTTTGAGATTATAAAGGAAAAGAGACAAAGAGAAAAAGAAAAGCAACACACGCAAGAAGTTGAATTTGTTAAGGCAAAGGATGAGATTTCAAGAACAGTTGATGACAATCTCAAATATATAAAAGAGCTTCTTGTTGACAACGACGATATTGTGTACAGGGAGTTTTATTGTATGAATGTAAAATGCGCAACAGTGTTTGTGGACGGTCTTGTTTCAAGAGAGATTATAGACAGGGATGTTATAAAGCATCTTATGATTGAGACAAGCCTGATGGATGAAGATATAAGTCAAATCAATGCCTATGAAAAGATTTTAAACTATATCCTTGCAACCGCTGACATAAAAGAAGTTACAAGTTTTAAAAACGCTATCTTGGACCTTCTTTGTGGTGAGACGCTTCTTTTTGTGGACGGTAGCAATAAGATTATTAGAGTTTCAACTCGAAACTTTCCAAACAGAGGCATCCAACAGCCAATTACTGAAAATGCTGTAAGAGGCCCAAGAGATAGCTTTAATGAAGTCGTAAGGTTTTCAACAGCTGTTATTAGGCGAAGAGTAAGAGATACCCGCCTTAGAATGAAAAATATGAAGCTTGGGAGGCGTTCTCAAACTGATATATACCTTGTGTATATAGACGATATTGTAGACAAAGATGTTTTAAATGAGTTAAAGCAGAGATTATCTAAGATAGACATTGATGCAATAATTGACGGTGGAATGATAGAACAGCTAATTGAAGATGATGTATTTTGCTTTTTTCCAACAATACAGCACACAGAAAGGGTCGACACAGCGGTTGCTGCAATCTATGAAGGCCGAATTGTAATTTTGTGCGACAATACAAACACTGCTCTCATTGTTCCTGCAACTATTATGACTTCTATTCAGCATGCAGAGGATTATTACGAAAGATGGCATATAGCAACAGTTATACGCATACTGAGAGTTATTGCTGCCATTACTGCTATGACGCTCCAAGGCTTTTATATATCCATCTCATCCTTTACACCGAGCATGATTCCACCTGATTTAGGGCTCTTTATTGCTGCAACAAGAGAAGGTGTGCCAATTCCTGTTTTCATTGAAGCACTTTTTTTGGAGTTCATGTTAGAACTTCTAAGAGAGGCGGGCTTACGACTTCCTGGACCAATTGGGCAAACAATTGGGATTGTAGGAGGATTGATTATAGGACAGGCTGCTGTACAAGCGGGAATTATCTCGCCTATTATGGTTATCCTTGTTGCAACAACCGCAATTGCGTCGTTTGCTGTACCTGCTTATAATCTTTCAATTTCTTTGAGACTTTTGAAATTTGTATATATACTTGTTTGTGCAGCATTGGGACTTTATGGATTTATACTTCTCAGCCTCATTATATTGGGTAATCTCGTAAAACTCAAAAGCTTTGGAGTGCCAATACTATCGCCATTTGTCTCATTTGAAATTATGGACTACAAGGATGCAATTGTAAGACTTCCAACAAGATATCTTTGGGCAAGACCTATTTTTGCAAGTACACAACAAAAGATAAGAATGATGTATGAAAAAAGTCAACCACCAAGTGCGGCAGGTGAAAATAGATGATAATAAACGACAATGACAAAATATCCAGTTTTCAGTGTTTTGTCCTTTTTGTATCTGCTATGATTGGAATAGGTATTATGTTTATGCCATCAGGAGTTGCAAGATATGCCGACCAAAACGGCTGGATTGTAGTGCTTCTCGGTGGTATAATCTCCTTTTTGGCCTTTGTGCTTTTATCTAAGGTTGCAATGTCAAATCCAGATGTTACTTTTATAGAACTTTTAGACTCTGCATTTGGAAAAGTACTTGGCATAGTTTTTTCTTTTATTTACGTTATTTATTTTGTAGTTTTTTCTTCATTTGAAACAAGGCTAATTGCAGAGACAGCAAAAGAGTTCTTGTTTAATCTCACACCTACCGAAGTCTTAATAATCACATTTCTTTTGACATGTGGATATCTTTCAAGATATGGTGTTGAGGTCATAGCAAGAATGTGCGAGATTCTCATGCCAGGAATTATTGTAATCATAATTGTACTCTCCTTTTTTGTATATCAAAGACTTGATTTTTCAAATATCTTGCCAATTTTAAATATCCCTATCAAAAAGTTAATTCAAGGTATAGGGAGTACAATATTCAGTTTTTTAGGGTTTGAAGTTTTTTTATTTTTCTTACCATATATAAGAAGAAAAGATAAGTTAATCAAAAGTGCTTTTTTTGGGTTTTTAGTAACAATTTTAGTTTATGAGGTTATAATAATATTTTGCACTGCTGATTTTGGTTCGAAAGAGATGCAAACTATGGTTTGGCCCACTTTAAATCTTTTTAGAGATGTGACAGTTTTAGAGATTGTAATAGAAAGACCTGAAAGTATAGTTGTTGCTCTGTGGATGATAACAACATATACAACCGAGATTATATTTTTAATGGTAGCAAGTTTGATATTAGCAAGGATATTCAATACAAAAGAACATAACTTTTTCGTGTTTGCCCAGCTTCCGTTTATATATATCCTTTCTTTGATTCCACAAAATGTTTTAGAAACTCAAAAGTATATGGACTTTTTCAGCTACTTTTTTGCAACCTTTGCTGTTTTGATATTACCACTTATCACATATATTGTGCTTGTCTTTAAAAAGAAGGTGAAAAAAACATGAGAAGGTTGAAAATATCAGGTTTAGCATTGATGCTTTTTATAATAACCTTAACTTTTACAGGGTGCTGGGACAGGATTGAGATAGAAGACAGGGGATACATTTTAGCTCTTGGTGTTGATAAGTATGACCCGAGTGATTTGAACAAATATGAGAGTAAAGAATACATTGACCTTGAAAGAAAGACCGAAAAAATTCCACCAGACCAGAAAAAACCAGAGATTAGAACAGACAAGAAAGGCATTGACCCCAAGACAAAACGAAAGGTAAAACCACCTCTTCCTACTAAAGAAAATCAATATAAGTTCTCTGTTACTGTGCTTTTTCCAAATCTCAGAATGATGAGTAAGACCTCAAAAGCTGATGAACAGATGAGATTTTTGTTTGTAAGGCCGACAAATAATGTGCTTGGTATAAGAAACTACCTTGAAAGGGATATAAACAAAAGACTTTATTATGGGTATCTTAAGGTTGTTGTGTTAGGAAGGGATTTGGTGGCTGACCCGGGCCTTGTAAAAGAAGTTTTGGACTCATTAAATAGAGACAAAGACATTCCACAAAATACCTTTTTATATGTTTCAGAGACAACTGCG
>NZ_APGP01000112.1:0-8788 GCF_000404025.1 Caldicellulosiruptor sp. F32 | reverse complement strand
CCACACTTACGAAATCTTACAACTCTTCAATTTACGCTATGAATTGGATACACAAAATTCTTGACAAGTCTCTCTGAATCTTGAGAAAGTGGAGATGGAAGGAATTTTATTAAAGTTGCAGAAGATTCTGAGTTCGTAGGAATTGAATAATATAGCGCGCAGTTGTATTAGTGTAGAGAGCTTGAAGATTTTTTGGTTGAAGTGAGCGCAGAGCATAGATTGCAAAGAGAAATCTCTTTGTTTTCCGAAATGTTTGTAGTAGACTTTGAAGAAGGACTGAGGTATGAACTGGTTTAAGTCAATGAAGTTGCTGAAAAAGCCCAGTAAATTTTGTGGATTGTTGAGAGCAATGTTTTTAACATGCTCGTAGAGGTCAAGAAAAGATAATTGTTTGTTATGGTTTTTGAACATTTTATCTTCCTCCTTATAGAAAGTATGTTTTTGCGCAGTTTATTTTACACTATCTATGAAGAGGAAGGAAGACTTTTTTAAAGATTTTTAAGAGCTTGATAACGCTCATCTTGAGCGTTTTTGCAAAAAGCTAAGATTCTAATACAAAAAAGGAATATAAGGAGTATGAAAAGGAGCTTTTGAAGTATTTTAAAAAGGTTGAAAAGAAGATTTTGCAGAACTAAATACAATTCAAACTAATACTGCCTTGATACGGCAGCTTTTTTATTGTTTCTTGAAGCAATAAACTATCTGTCAAGCGTCTAAAAATTTAAAAATTTTTCGAAAATAAAGAAGGATTTTAACAATTAATGTTGAAATATAATATTTAATAAAAAACTGATGCGAATATTAAAAAAAGGTAGGATATTACACGTGAGAGCAAAGTTCATTTTTGAAGTGAGTAAAAATCAAAGTGAGGTACATAATCTTCCTGTCTATTACAGAACTATTTTCATAAGCTTTTTAAAAAGAGCACTTTCGCTGTATGACAAAGACTACTTTGATAGAATTTAGTGGTGGGGTGAAAAAAAGAATAAGTGGCAAAAACCTTTTGTCTTTGTTATAAATCTTCCAAATATGAACTTCCAAGATAATACTGTTTCTTTCAGAGGAGAAATTTTGCTTAATCTTTCCACATCTGACTATGAGTTTTTTGTAAACATGTACAATAGCTTACTCAACAATCGTCTCTATCCATACCCTTTAACAGACAGCTGCAAGATTACGCTTAAGCAAACGTATTTGGTAAGGGAACTAGAAAAGTTTGACTCAAAAATGACCTTCAAAACATTTGCTCCAATTTTAATTGAGAAAAAAGAAGGCAACAAAAAGGTGCCAGTTTTGCCTTTTGATGAAGGATTTGAAGAGATTTTCAACGATATTGTTGACTTTGAGATAAGAAATATTCGTCTTTTGAGAGGACAAAACAAAGGACTGCAAAAACGGTTGGTTTTCAGACCAATAAATATTCAAAAGACTGTTGTAAAACATAGAATTTCTGAATTTGTTGAAAAAAACGGGCAAAGATATAATGTTTTTGACAGGATTTTCTGGGTTATTTGAACTATCAGGAGCCCCGGAAGATTTAAAAGAACTGTATCAAAACGGCATGGGATTTAAGCGTGCACAAGGTTTTGGGTTTATTGAGGTGGCGAGGTGAGAAAAAATGGATAAGCTCATATTGTATCCAGGAAATTGGCTTTATAATGCTTCGGTGATTGGATTTTTAAATGTTATTTCAAGGAGATTAGGTGAAGATGTAATTGAAAGTTGGTTAAATGAAGATGGTGGCTTAACTATAGATAAAGCAATTTTTGACCCTGTCAAAATAGTTAAAGAAGATATACCTAAATCTTTGGTTTACTATGTAGAGTATTTAACTGAACATGAAGATATTGAAGAGTGGTTGGGGAAAAATAGTAATAGTGAGAAGTTAAAAGAATATTATGATAGGATGGGTGAATTTGGATATAAACTTGTGAGAGCTTTTAATAAATTATTTTCGAAAAACATGCCCTACCAGAACTTAGTGCAACAAGGAGATAGAAAAGAATTTATAACTTTTTTACTAAATTTATTTTCTGTGACTAATAATAAAATTACTTATAGATGTGATTTTTGCGGAATTGAAAGAGCCATAGAACCAAGGGAAACCAGCAAACTAGAAAAAAGACTTTTCAAATTTGACTTAATGCATTCTTCATTATTAGGAGCTTCGGCAGGAGAATTTCCAAACTCATTCTGGAATAATAGTGCATCGTTAAGAATCTGTCCCATATGTTCATATTTTATCATTCATCATCATTTAGCGCTTACTCAACTTGAAGATGGTTGGGAAATTTTTATAAATGCCCCATCATTTCAAGTTATGTGGTATTTGAATAAGTATATCAAAGCTATTAACGAGAAAGTAAAAACAGATAGAGTAAGAAGGTTATTAGGAATGTCTGTAATGGAGATGGCATTAAAAACAAATATTCAGCTTGGGAAATGGACAATGATGAACATAGAAGTGGTTAGTAAATTAAAGATTAGGATTAAAGGAAAGAAAGAATATTATAAAATAGGGTTTTATAGCTTACCTCATGAGGTAATTTCATTACTTTTAAATCGCAAAATTTCAAGCATACTGACTGAAATCGGAGAAACAAGTATTTTAAATTTAGTTTTAAGTCAAAATTATGAAAGAATTATGGAAATTGGAGAAAAGGTTTTTAAGATAGCCTTGAAAAAACTATCAAAAGAAAGTAACAAAGCTAAAAATGACAAGTCAGATGAAGATGATAAGTTTATTGCTCATTATTTTCAGTTGGTTAAAGAAAAGAGTGATTTAGTAAAAATATCTCAAAAACTTTTTGAACTTTATTTATTGATAATGGAAAAAACAAAAAAGGAGGCTCTGATATGAATGAAAAATTTAATTTTGATGAGATTAAGAAAACTTTAGAAGAAGCAATATTACAAAATCAAATTGAATTTAAGACATTTGCACAGGCAGTTAGCTCTTATAAAAAACTTGGGTTTGAGCTGGAAAAAATATTAGAATGGGCAGTAAATAACGCAAAAGGAGAAGATAAAATTAAGCTTTGGGGTTTGTATAAGGAATTCTCTTTACAGAATATTAGTGAGCTTTGTGAATGGCTAAGATGGTATGGAGAAAGTTTAAGAAATAGCAAAGTTTATGAGAGGTTTTTTGATAAAGAAAAAAAAGTTCCCAAAGCAATAACTTTTAGAGTCCTTGAATTAACAAGGTTAGGAAAGAGGGAAGAAGTTTTTCATATTATTCTAAGAGAATTTGTAAATGCACAAGAAGAAGTTGGCAAAAATTTTGTTAAAGCTTTTAATCCAAAGTATTCTGTTGAAGGCTTTAAAGTAATGGTATATTCATTTTTAAGTGCTCTGTTAGGTAAAGAAATGGAAAAAAATAAGGAGGGTTAAGAGATGTATTTTAATGAAAAAAGTTACATAAGGCATGTAACTGTAACAGCTATTTTTGAAGCTTGGGCTTTGAACAGAGACGAAAAAATTGGTGGTAATATATTATCCATTAAGAAATTAAAAAGAGATTTAGAAACAGTAAGTTATATAGGCAAACCTGGAATAAGACATTATCTCTTTGAAACATTAAAAAAAGGATTTGGATGGAAAGAGACTTTTGTAACTGTAACTAAACAACAGGATGAAACAAAAGTTATCCAATTTGATGTAACAAAGGATGATATTTTGTCAAGTCCAGAGCTTGACGCATTTGGATATATGTATACTATAAAAGGACAAGCCTCAATTACTCGAAAAGCACCCTTGGGAATAACAAAAGCTATAGGATTAAATTTATATTATGGAGATATGTCTTTTTATGCAAACCATGATCTTGTTAATAGAGGAATTAAACAAGGTATTGATGATATGTCACCTAATCCATATAGCAAAGAAGAACATATATCTTTTTATAAATTGAGTTTTACTATAGATGCAGATGTATTGGGTAAGGATGAATGGATTGTTGAAAATGAGCCAAAAGTTGAAGATGGAATTATAAAGATTATACTTTCAGAAGATAAAACAAAGCAAGTATCATATATTGAACAACTTGATGAAAGAGTATATAGGGTTGAGAAAGGTATTATTAGATATGACAAAATAGAATTAGTTGGTAAAAGGCCAAAATATAAAATAGTTTTTGAAATCAATAAAGAAGAAAAACTAACCCGTATCAAACAAATCCTTGAAGCTATTAAAGATGGACTTTATGCTCAGTCAAGTGGAGAAGCAAATACTTTAGTGCCACTATTTTTGATTGCAGGTTATGTAAAAGTTCCTTCGCCAGTATTTCACCCATATATTGAGATAGAACCAGTTTCAGGTGTAAAAAAATGCAGAGTTATAGGTGTTAATGATTGTTTAAAAAATAGCTGGATAGTAGACAAAGTATTTTTGATGGATTGTGAAAGAATGCAGGTAGAAAGAAAGGAAGAATTGATTTTCAATAAAAACAATTTGGGCAAGTTTGAGGTAACCGAAAATTGGGATGAGTTTTTAAAAGTCTTGGATGATGAATATACCACAAGTAGTCCATCCATAGGCGAATAATCAGGAAGGGAAGAGAAATGAAAGAAACTAAAAATTCTATTTATGCTTTAAAAATAAAGATATATCAGCCGCAAGCACACTTTAGAATACCATTTAGTTATCAAAGAAGGCATACTTACCCTATTCCACCTTATTCAACGGTATTAGGTTTGATAGCGAATATTCTTGGTATTAAAAATTTGCCAGGACAAGAGGAACCATGTGTAAAGGACAACTGTAACTGTTTGTATCACAAATTGAAACAAATTAAAATAGGAGTTTGTGGAAACTTTGAAACCAAAGTTGAAGAATACTTTTGGTTGAGAAACCTGAAGGCAGAAAGTCATATTGGAAGGTTTGGTTCAATAACAAATCGATATGTTGGTGGGCACATTGAACACATAGGTGGGCAGATGCCATGTATTGTCGATGTTTTGCATAATGCAAGAATTTTAATTTATTTGTATCATTGTGACAAAGAATTCTTGGAGGTTATAAAAAGTAGTTTTGAAAATCCTGTCAATAAAACTTCTGTTATGCATTTAGGCAGAGCTGAAGACTGGATAGTAATTGAAGATATAAGTTATGTTAATCTAATAATTGATAAAATTAATGGAAACTATAAAAATTTCTTCTGGGTTCCTGAAAAAGTTTTCGGATTTGATGGTAATTTTGACTTTAAAAAGGTTAATGGTTTGGCTTACAACATGACCTCTTTTTATAAAATTCAGAATGGAGTTAGAAACTTTAGGTGTATCAAAGCAAAACTAAATAATGGAGATTTTGGTGATATTGTTGCTTATTTTGATACAGAGGATAATATTCCTGTATTTTTAGCTGACTTTGAGGAGGATAAAGATGAGTGAAATTTGGGCAAAGTCAGTGAATGAGAAAAATAATAACAAAAGAGTTACTTTATCAAATCATGTCTCTGATGTGCTAAAGGTTTTTGAGTTTTTTAAAAAGAAATTTTCAGATAATCAATTTATCTTGAATGCGGCTGAAATTGCAATATTTTTTCATGATTTAGGGAAAGTGTTGCCATCTTTTCAAATAAAAGCTTTAGGTAATATTGGATATTATCCAAGGGATGTAGTTTATGAAATTCCACATTCATTATTTTCTGTTTTTTGGATTAATATAGACAAACTAAAGGAAAAGTTAAATAGTGAAGAATATTTAAATTATATAATTTCAGCAATTGCGTACCACCATTGGAAAGATAATTTTGACGAAATAATTTCTTTAGAGAATAAGCAATTGAAACAGGTGTGTGAAAAGGTAATTTATGAATGGAAAGATGAATTAAAGGAAAATCTTGACAAAGAATTCGGTAAAATTTCAAGTTATGATGAATATAAAGAATTAATTGATGTTAATATAACATGGCTAAAAGCTATTTTAAGTCATAGACTTTTTGTAAATTTAGCAGTGCCTCCATACAAATTTGACTATCATCCACTCAGGGGTGAAGTCAAAAAAGAATGGATTTTTATATCGGGAGTTTTGCAACGCTGTGACCATTTTGCTTCGTGGTGTGAAGAAGAGGAAACGGAAGAAGAGTTAGAAAATGTTGAAATTAATGCACCAGAAAGGGAATATATAGTTAAAACTATTTCAAGTAAAATTGGAGATAATGCTTGGCAATTCAAAGAATTAGAGAAGTGTTCAGAAAAAAACACTATTCTAATAGCACCAACAGGCTATGGCAAAACAGAGTTTGCGTTTTTATGGTCATCAGGAGAAAAGCTTTTTTACACTTTACCACTAAGAGCCTCAGTAAATAACACTTTTGAAAGAGCTAAAAATGCATTTGGGTGTAATAAGACAGGGCTTTTGCATTCGGATGCTGATGTATATTTGCTGGATAAAAGTTCTGATGAAACTGGTTCAATAAAGTTGTATGAACTTGCAAAACAACTATCATATCCTGTAATAGTCTCAACAGGCGACCAGTTTTTCCCATATGCATTGAGGCCTCCTGGATTTGAAAGGATATTTGTTTCTCTTTCCTATTCACGAATTGCAATTGATGAGATACAGGCATATTCACCAAAAGCCTGCGCTATAATTGTAAAATTTTTAGAATGGATACACAAAATGGGTGGGAAATTTCTTTTAATGACTGCTACTATGCCAAAGTTTGTAATAGATTATTTAAAAGATGTAATTCCTGACTTTTGTAAAAAGGTAAATTTTGTAAACATTTATGAAAAAGAAAAAGATGCATTCAGTAAACTTTACAAACACAAGATAAGATTGAACTTAATTGAAACAAAAGATAAACAATTTGATATTCCTGATGAAATAATTAGAGAGGTTTTACAAAAAGCAAAAGATAACAAAAGAGTGCTTGTAATATTGAATACTGTAGGTTTTGCGCAGAGTGTGTATGATAAATTGAAAAATAGTGCAGATGAACAATTGAAAGAAAGAATTTTTCTTATTCATTCCAGATATACGTTAAAAGATAGAGAAAATAAAGAATTTGACTATATAAACAACAAGTTTAAGAATCCTAAAACCGAAGATGTTGGCAAAATACTTGTTGCAACCCAAGTAGTTGAGGCTTCTCTAGACATTGATGCTGATATTTTATATACAGAAATGTGTCCTCTTGATTGTCTGGTACAAAGAATGGGGAGAGTTTTAAGAAGATATTTTTATAAAGATGGAGAAGTTATTAATAAAGGTAACAACAATAAGTTTAATTTAGATAAACCATTTAAAGCTTTTGAAAAAGAACATAGTGAAGTAAATGTAAATGTATTTATATTTAACAATAATAATTTACAATCTGGGGGACACAGAGTTTATTCAAGAGAACTTATTATACTTTCACTTGCATGGTTATGGAAGCTAAAGAATACCCAAAATAGTTTGGAGGAATTATTTAATAAGATTACTAAACAAAAATTTAATAATAATGAAATTGAAAAACTTTTTACAGATGAATTTACTGATTTGATTTCAAATAGGCAAAGCAGTGGCAAGAAAAGTAAAAAGAGTAAAGATGAGAATAAAGAAAGTGTTTATAAGTATCTCCTTTCTAATTCCGATTGGTTGAAAACATTAGATAAAATGGAAATTGAATTGTCAGAATATGATAAGTACATTTTGGTAACATTGTTTTATTCGAGCCTGAAAGAAGATGGTGATTATTTAAAAGACTTTTACAATACGCTTTATATTTTGAACAGTGGCTTAATGTCTGAAAGAAAGGTTGAAGCAGAAAGAATATTCAGAGATATTTCTGACGTGCAAATTATTACTAAAAACAAGTTTGAAGATTTTAAGAAGGATACTGAAGAATTTATAAAGTCAGTAGAGCATGATGATAAAAATAAAAGATTGCTCTTTACACAATTTAAGAAAAGTGTGTTATCTAAATATGTTGTTATGTATTTTTATTCAGCAAACTTCGAATTAGCTTATAAAAAACTTATAGCCGAGGTTGAAATGGATAATAAATGGAAACAAAGATTTAAGCGATGGTTATCAGGTATATATTTGAGTGATAAACATGACTACAACTATGACAAAGGACTAATAAAGATTAATGACGAAGATAAAGAAGGAAGATAAAGAAGATAGTTTTATTATTTAAAAAAAGAGAGTGAAAATTAGATATGGAAAATTATCAAGAGTTCAATGATCTAAAATTTCAGAGCATAAAAATCAACTACCTTTATGTTTGCAAAAGAAAACTTTGGCTATTTAGCAAAAACATAACTTTTGAAAATAGGTCTGACAAAGTGCTTCTGGGCAAAGTCTTACATGAGCATTCATATCCAAAAGAAAACAAAAAAGAAGTCCTGATTGACAACCTTATCATGATAGATATTTTATCAGACGGCAGTATCAGAGAAGTAAAATATAGTAGCAAAATGAAAGAAGCTGATATTATGCAGGTTATGTACTATCTTTACTATCTAAAGCAAAGAGGAATTCAAAAACAAGGAATAATCAATTATCCAAAGGAAAAAAGGAAAGAGGTGCTGAGGCTGACCCCTGAGTATGAAGAAAAGGTAAAGCACGCTTTAAAAGAAATAGAAGAAATTACAACAAGGTCTATTCCACCGCCGGCTACAAAGCAAAAGATATGCAAGTCCTGTGCATACTTTGAATTTTGCTGGGGGTAAGTCTGATGCAAAAAACACTTTACATAACCTCAAATGGAAGACTCAGAAGAAAAGACAACACACTTTACTTTGAGACAGAGACTGAAAAGAGGTCAATTGACATCGAAAACATTGAACAAATTCAT
>NZ_APGP01000111.1:0-12572 GCF_000404025.1 Caldicellulosiruptor sp. F32 | reverse complement strand
GGGCAATTACCACAAAGTCAGATTTGACTTTTTTGATGTTGCGCTTGAGATGTTCATAGAAAACTTTACCATTCCTTACGCAAAGTGGTGCGAAGAAAATGGTGTTATGATGACAGGGCATTACATGGCAGAAGATACAATGCGTGGCCAGATTGAATGGATAGGCGCTGCAATGCCCCATTACGAGTATATGCAGCTTCCTGGAGTTGATAAGCTTGCAAGACATTTAGAACAAACAGTTACAATGAAACAGGTATCATCGGTTGCAGAGCAGCTTGGCAAAAAAGGTGTGCTGTGTGAAACATTTGGAACAACAGGTCAACATGTGAGTTTTCTTCATAGAAAATGGATATCAGACTGGCAGGCAGTGCTTGGCATAACATACATAAACCCACATCTTAGCCTGTATTCCATGAGAGGCGAGAGAAAAAGAGACTATCCACCAAACCTTTTTTACCAGCAGCCATGGTGGGAGGACGAAAAGTTCTTTGCAGACTATCTTGCAAGGATTTCGTACATAGCAGGGCTTGGAAAAAGAGATGTTGATGTGCTTGTTCTCCACCCGATATCATCTGCCTGGGCAGAGTATTCTAAGTTTGATGATAGCGTGGACAAGCTGGATATTCTGCTTGATAAGACGGTAAAAGAGCTTATAGCAAACAAGATTGACTTTCACTTTGGCGATGAGATAATCCTATCAAAGTACGCACAGGTTGAAAATGGCAAAATTAAGGTTGGTAATTATAGCTACAAAGTGGTTGTGCTGCCACCTCTTACAAACTTGAGGAACACAACACTCAAGCTTTTGCAAGACTTTATAAATGCCGGTGGCAAGGTAGTTGCACTTAAAGATTTCATGTTTTCAAGATTTGAACTTTGCATGATAGACGGCAGAAAGTGTGAAATCCCTTTAAAAGAGAAATTTATAAGTGCTGCCGATTTGAATGAACTTGTTAACATCTTAAAAGAAGAGGTTTCAAACTATATTGAAGTGATTGATAAAAAGACAGGTCAGAACGCCAAAAAAATCATACTTCAGAGCAGAAAACTTGATGATGGAAACAGAATAATATTTTTGGCAAACACAGACCTTCAAAGAGAAGCAGAAATTACAATAAAAATTCCTACTGACAAAAATGTTTTTGTCGCAGACCTTATAGACTTTGGTGTGTTCAAGATTCCAACATTGAGAAGAGAAAATGGTTATGTATTGATTGATGCAACAATGTATCCTGCATCAAGTTTGTGTCTTTTGGTATATAGCAAAGAGCTTTCACAGAACACAAAAAATGTCGCCTCGGGCGTTGTATTTGACAATAATTTCGAATACAAAACAGGCAGCTGCGAGTTTGACATAGAGCTTAAAAACTACAATGTACTTTTGCTTGACAGAATAAAATATGAGGTTGACCAAAAGGTAGTGTTTGAAGATTGTTATTGTGCCCAAGTTTGGCACAATCATTTTTATAATCTCCCGGAAGGAACACCTTTCAAAGTCACATACTATTTTGAGGTTGAAAAAGTGCCGTCAAAACTTTTTGTGGCAATCGAGTGTGCAGAGAATCTTGACAGAATCCTTGTGAACGGTCAGCCTGTCAAATTTGAAAAAAAAAGTGAAAGCTTTTCGCCCGACCAGAACTTTTTGGATGTTAATATTGGCAAGATTGATATTACATCTTTTGTCAAACAAGGGAAAAACGAGATTGTGATAAGTGGCAGAAAGTCAAACAATATTACAGCCCCAGGCTGCCATGAGAGGGTAAAAAACCCAAAAAACCACAGACCAACTGAGGTAGAAGCTATTTATCTTGTTGGAAGCTTTTCTCTCATCTGTGTTGATGAAACAAGGTTTATTATAACTGAGCCTAAAAAACCTTGTCATTTTGATATAACAAAAGACGGGTATCCTTTTTATGTTGGCTCTATGAGCTTGAAAAGCTCTTTTGAGATTACAAAAGAAAGTTCAAAAAGAGTTTATATAAAGCTAAATAACGTCAGCGCATCAATTGCCAAAGTGTTTGTAAACGGCAAGAAAGCATGCACTCTCTTTTCCCAGCCGTTTTTAGCTGACATAACAGAGTATGTAATTGAGGGCAAAAATGAGCTTGAGATAGTCCTGACAAACACACTTTTTAACCTCATAGAAGCAAACCACAAAGCAGACGTGTTTGATGAACTGTACAGACGTCCGCAGAGTTTTATTGACTTTGAAAATTTCACCTCACGCTATATGCTCTTGCCATTTGGCCTTGGAAGTTATAGTATATTAACATCCAATGTTTAAAAAGGGGGCCGGTCAAAAATGGAAATTTTAAACGAAATATCACAGCTTATCCAAAAAGGAAATGCAAAGCTTGCACCCGAAAAGGTAAAAGAAGCTCTATCTTCCGGAATTTCTGCTGAGACAATCTTGAATGATGCACTCATTCAGGCAATGTCGGTTGTTGGTGAGAAGTTCAAAAACAATGAGATTTACGTGCCAGAGGTGCTGATTGCAGCACGTGCAATGAAAGCTGCGCTGGAAGTATTAAAACCAATCCTGACAGAAACAGGTGTAAAACCAATCGGCAAGGTTGTGCTTGGAACTGTAAAAGGCGATTTGCATGATATTGGCAAAAACTTGGTTGCTATGATGATGACAGGTGTAGGGCTTGAGGTAATCGACCTTGGAGTGGATGTTGCACCTGAAAAATTCTGTGAGGCTGTAAAAAGCTACAATCCACAGATTGTTGCAATGTCAGCCTTGCTTACAACAACCATGCCAAATATGAAAGCAACAATTGAAAAACTGCAAGAACAGGGTCTGCGCGACAAAGTAAAGGTAATAGTTGGTGGTGCACCTGTGACAGAGAACTTTGCAAAAAGCATTGGTGCTGACGGGTATGCACCTGATGCGGCATCTGCTGCCGAGCTTGCGAAAAAAATTGTCCAGGGTGCTGCGTAAAATAAATGAAAGGCTGAAGTTTTTCCTACTTCAGCCTTTTTATTTTAAGCCGTTTTTAACCAAAAACGCTGCCACAAGTAAGACTATAAAGTCTACAGCAATTGCCACCGGAATTAAATACCTTGTTTTTTTTACCTGAGTACATGCAAGGTAAGTTGTTATTACATAAAAAAGGGTTTCGGTTGATGCACAGATAATTGAAGAATATATTCCTATCTGTGAATCTGGTCCAAATTTTTCAAAGATGTCTTTCAAAACTACATAAGATGCACTTCCTGAAAACGGCTTTATCATGATAAGCCCAAGCGATTCTTGAAATATCCCAAGTTTGTTTAAAATAGGTCCTAAAAAAGTTTTGAATATGTCTACAGCACCCGTCTTTATGAAAAGTTCAACAGCTAAAATCAGTGCAAAGACATTCGGAAATATTTTAATTGAAATCTTAACACCGTCCTTCACACCTTCAACAAAGCTTCTAAAACTGTCAGTGGACCTAAAAAGAGAAAAAATTAGTACAAATACAATAAATGAGGTTATTATAATATCAGAAATTATTTTTGTCATCTTCTCAGCACCCTTGAGATTACTTTGCAGAAAATTACGCCAAAGAAAAGTCCAACCAGTGACACAAACAGTATTGGAAAAACTACAATTGTTGGATTTTCAGACCCATACTCATGCCTTAGTATAATCATTGTTGTTGGGATAAGCTGTATTGAGCAGGTGTTCAATATCACAAACAAAATCATGTCACTTGAGGCAAATTCTTTGCTATTTTCTTTTGCAAGCTCTACCATTGCTTTAATTCCTGCTGGTGTTGCAGCATTTCCAAGTCCAAGAAGGTTTGCAATAATATTTGTTGACATCCACTTAAATGCCTCTTCATTTTTTGTTTTAAAAAGAAGACTCAAAATCGGCTTTAAAAATCTTTCTAATATTTTAATTAAGCCTGAGTCTTGAACAAGTCTCAAAAAACCTGACCAGAGTATTATAGAACATGCTATTGTTACAAATATCTGCAAAGCAGTTTTAGGCGCAGAAAACAAGATGGTGGTTATTTTGTTAATATCACCGTTAATTACTTGAACTAAGATTGAAAATAAAATCATAAATAGCCAAAAGGCATTCAAAAGTCTTTCTCTTCTTTCTTTAAAAAAGCTTCATTATAAAGTATATTCGCTGGTTATATTTTTTTATAAAATAAAAAAGCACCCTGCCGTTTAAAAATGTTATGAGTTTTTTCTACATGCAAGGCGCTTTTTAATTAATATTATCTTCCTAAATTGTTATTCCTTTATATATACAAAACCTCTCTCAAAAGCTTCATATCCAAAAGAGGCACATCAGGTGCTTTGCTTTTTACATCCACAAACCTTTCTTCCTGCAAAGAAGTATATACTGCATGAAGAGTTTCCAAAACATGAAATGCTAAACTTCCGGATGCCCTAAGCGGCGTCTGCAACTTGATTGCAAGCGCCATGTCAAGGATTCCTAAGCCTCTTAAGTTATCATAGTTAAATGGGTTTATAACAGGCATTTCTCTAAACTCCAAATCATCATGTCTTTTTAATAGTACTCTGTCATAGTCAAAAAAGTTTGGGTCTGGCACAACCAGTGTACCTTCTGTACCATAAATTTCTATCCCGCGTAGATTTGTTTCCGGCACATCATAAGACACAGTGACATTTCCTATAATACCTTTGTCAAAAAGAAGGTTTGCTGTCACATATGTTGGCATTTCAACCTCAACCTTTTCTCCCCTGTGGGGCTCAGAAGTTATAAGCCTTTCTTTGTATGTTATCATACCCATACCAGATACTTTTTTGACAGATCCTAGTAAAAACACAAGAGCTGTTAAACAATAAGGCCCGATGTCAAAAAGCGGTCCTAAGTATTTTTTGAATATAAAATGTGGATTGGGATGCCACTTTTCTGGTCCACCGTAGAGTATAAAACAGTTTGCAGCAAAGGGTCTTCCTATCCATCCATCTTCAATTAGCTTTTTTGCCGTCTGAATGTTCGCACCAAGAAATGTATCAGGTGCACATCCAACTTTAAGTTCTTTCTTTTCTGCCAACTCCAGAATCTCTTTCGCTTCCTTAATCGTTGAGCAAAGAGGCTTTTCGCTGTAAAGATGCTTTCCACTTTCCAAAACCCTTTTGTTTATTTCATAGTGGTGATGAGGCGGGGTGAGGTTCACAATTATATCAACATCAAGGTCATAGACTTTATCAGGCTCTAACACCTGTGGTACAGAAAATTCTGAGGCTATGCTCTCTGCTCTATCCAAGTCTATATCTGAGCACGCAATAATGTCAAATATCCCAAATCTTTTGAGATTTTTAAGGTAAACTGGTGCAATGTTGCCACAGCCAAGTACTGCAACTTTTATTTTTTCCATCTTTTTCATCTCCTTCTATCTTTAAAAATTTACTTGATTCATTATAACATAAATCAACTTCCTTAATATTAAAGGTTCATTAGCCATCAGTATCAAGAAAATTTGTGCAGCTGTAAATTTTTATAAAAATTCAAACATCTTTAGTTTTCCTTATTTTACATATTAATTCTAAAATGAATATACCCATCCTCTATAAACGTCTCAAGTTTTATATCCAAAATCTTGCAGAGTTCTTTCACAATAGACAGCCCCAGCCCAAAACCTTTTTTGCTTGATTTGTATCTTTCAAATAGAAAAATGAGTTCCTCTTCTCTGAGGTCTGTCTTATTGTAGATATCTACATATTCCTTCTGAGCCTCAATATACACTTTTTTATCCTTTGTATTTTCAATTGCATTTTGCAGAAGGTTGTTTATTATTCTCCTAAATGAATTTAAGTCAGTTTTTATCTTTGGGGAATTTAAGCTTTTGATAATAATCTCAACATCTTCAATCTCGGCAAGCTTCTTGAGCTGTTCACATGATTGCTTGATTACTAAATTAATATCAACTTCTTCTATCTTTTTCTCAATTATCCCTGCTGAAATCTTTGAAAGCTCAACCATATTAGAAATTAGGTTTTGCATGTAATCACATTGTTTTTCAATTCCATCCATATTCTGTTTAATCTTTTCTTTATCATCAATATCTAAATATTTTGTGCTTTCACAATAGCCCTTTATAACAGCAATAGGTGTTTTCAAATCATGTACAAAATTAGCAACAAACTCACGTCTCACCTTCTCAAGGAGCCTTAGTGAATTTTTGAGGCTATTGATGGACCTTGCAAGGTCTCCAACTTCATCTGTTGAGTTGTCTTTAAGTTCAAAATCTTCCCCTTTAGCAATCTTTTGCGTAGCTACTGAAATCTTTATTATGCGTCTTGAAATATGTCGTGAAATCAAAAGTGACACTAATAGTCCAATGAAAATAAATACGATGCTAATTTTAATCAAATTCTTTGATATTATGTTCAAAGCATATCCATAATATGGTTTTATAGTTATTACAACAGAAGTTAACCCCCCTTTTTTTAGCACGTATGCAATATACTCCATTTTAAAGTGTGGATGAGAAAACACATAAACTCCACTTGAATTGAATACAGGCATAATCATGTGATAGGGGATATCCAATCCACCTTCTTCAAGGACAATCGCATTTCCTTGTAAAACAAGTATTTTCACTGCGGACAAATCACCTTCCAACTTGTTTTCAAGCGCATCTTGGGAAAGTTTTTTCAAGTCATCTATTATCATATCCTCTAAAAAGTATTTAAGGTAGAGCATATTGGAAATATATATACTCAAAATTAGAAAAACTATTATTCCTATAAAGTTTAGAGCTATTTTAGTAAAAAGTTTCATCTTGTTTTAACATCCTTTCAATCATTCTTTATCCTCCGAAAGTTTATAGCCCACACCCCAAACTGTCTTTATTAAAAACTTGTAGTCTTTTAGCTTTTCTCTTAACTGCTTTATATGAACGTCCACAGTTCGAGTCTCACCAATGAAATCAAACCCCCAAACCTTTTCAAGTATCTCATCTCTTGACTTTACCAAATCTTTGTTTTTAGCCAAGAAAAGCAAAAGCTCAAACTCTTTATGAGTGAGGTTCACATCCTCACCATCCACTATTACCTTAAACCTCTTGGGGAAAATCTCTAGCTTGCCATCTAAAAGTTTTATGCTTTCTTCAAAATTCTTGCTTCTCCTCAAAACAACCTTTACGCGTGCAATCAGCTCAAGCATAGAAAATGGTTTTGTGATATAGTCCTCTGCCCCGAGTTCAAAGCCTTTTAACTTGTCAAATTCTTCTGATTTGGAGGTTAATATTATTGCGGGAATACCTTTTTTGCTGGCTTCTTTCAATACTTCATACCCTTCCATATCAGGTAGCATAATATCAAGAATTATCAAGTCAGCCTCATTTAACTTACTCAGTGCACCTTTTGCAGTGTACGAGTTTATAACCTCAAATCCTTCATTTTTCAAAAATCTTGTAATTATTTGATTTAAATCTTGCTGGTCCTCAACAACTAAGATATTTGCCATCTTTCACCCACCCTATTTTATATTATATATCTTTTCTAAATAGATTTTTTGTTAGGCTCAAAATTATTCTTTACAATTTCTTTACAATTTGCTTATACCCATCTTACAAATAGAGTTTAACATATAAAACGTAAAACAAATTAAATTTTTGGGAGGTTGATTAAAGATGAAATTCTTAAAATCAATATTAGGTATTAGTTTAGTATTAGCGCTTGCTCTCACATTCACACTTGTTCTTGCTAAAGGAGTGCAAACAAGCTCCGCTCAAAAAACACTTAAAACTACAGCAGCTGCACAGCAACAAAATACAGGCTGTGGTGGATATAGTGTAGGGATGCATGTGAATATGCAAGAACTTGCTGCAAAAGCCTTGGGCATTTCAGTTGATGAACTTGTTAAAAAATTACAGAGTGGTAAAACTATAAATGATATTCTTAAAGAAAAGAAATTAACAGTTGACCAGTTTAAAAAGAAGTTGTACGACTTGAGGGTTGCTGAAATTGACAAACTTTTAAAAGATGGAAAAATAACACAACAGCAAGCTGATTCTTTAAAGAAGCACTTTCAATCAAACCTTCAGTTTTGCATTGACCACATGTTAGATTGGTCAAACAATGGCACTGATCATGCAGGAATGATGGGATTTGGACATGGTGGCGGAATGATGGGTTCTGGCTTTGGAAGCATGATGGGATATTAATTGAACAATGCTACAGCAAAAAAGTTCAAGCCTGTCTGTAAAAAACAAAGCAGACAGGCTTTTTTTTTAATTTTTACTTGGTTTAAACTATTCTTTTTATATCTCCTCCAAGGCTTAATATATTTTTTTCAAACTCAAAATACCCTCTGCTAATGTGTTCAATCCCCTCTATCTCGGTTGTACCATCTGCCATCAAAGCTGCTATTACAAGTGCCGCACCTCCTCGCAAATCCTTTGCTTCAAGTTTTGCAGAAGTTAATCTTTTCACGCCTTCCACAATTGCAACTCTTCCTTCTAATTTGATATTAGCACCCATTTTTAAAAGCTCTCCTACATGTAAAAACCTGTTCTCAAATATTGTTTCTATCACCATACTTGTACCTTTTGCAACTGTAAGTAAACTCATCATTGGTGCTTGCATATCTGTTGGAAAACCCGGGTATGGCAATGTTTTTATATCTGTTGGTTTTATCTTGTCCGTCGAAAAAACCTTAATAGTATTTTCACCTTCAACAACCTTGATATTGCACTCTTTAAATTTAGCAATTATAGGTCTTATGTGCTCAATAACCACATTTGTAATTTCTATCTCACCGCCACACACAGCTGCCATTACCATGTATGTGCCGGCTTCGATTCTGTCTGGAATTGGAGTAAAAGAAGCACTTTTAAGCTTGTTCACTCCCAAAATCCTTATTGTGTCAGTCCCAGCACCATATATCTTTGCACCCATTGAGCTTAAGAAATTTGCAAGACAAACAACCTCTGGCTCTGTTGCTGCGTTTTCTATAATGGTCTCGCCTTCTGCTAAAACGGCTGCAATCATAATATTCTCTGTTGCCCCAACTGACGGAAAGTCAAGATATATCTTTTCTCCTTTCAGCTTTTTCACTTTTGCTTCAATGTATCCTTGATTTAACTTTATCTCCGCCCCAAGTTTTGAAAGCCCTTTTATATGAAGGTCTATCGGCCTTGTGCCAATGTTACAACCCCCTGGCATACCTAATATAACTTTGTTGCAGCGTGCAAGCATACTTCCCAGCAAAAGTATAGAAGCTCTGAGTTTGTTTACCATGTCAATATTGATATCATTATTTACAACATTTGGGCTTATAACCAATGTTTCATCAGTATTTTTTACCTCACATCCGCAGTGGCGAAGTATCTCTATCATGATTTTTATATCTTCTAACATAGGAATATCATGTAGATAAATATTATCTTCTGTTATAATAGAAGCTGCCAAGATCGGCAGAATTGCATTCTTTGAAGAGTGAACTTTAACACTTCCAAAAAGTTTTTTCCCTCCGCTTATTATAAATTTCTCCATTATTTTGTGCTCCTTTGAACTTTTTTGAACTTTTATTATAGTAGTATTCAATTCTTAGATGTCATTTAAACATTAAAAACAACTTTTTTGAAAGAAATATTAGCAAAAAGTTAACATCTTGTATTATAATAGATGGTATAAGGAAGAAATTTATGGGATAAGGAGTGAAGTCAATGCCACCAAAAAGTAATGGAAATGAATCTGTAAAAAAAGGAGTTATTAGTCTTACATACGTGGCCCTCGCGTTTATAATCATTCTCGACATTCTTCTTGGAATTCTCATGCCAACAGGCAATCTAAAACTTTATACCATTGTAGTTGCAACAATCACGTTTATTCTAACACTTGCAATAACAGCTTTTATGATCCGCTATGAAATGAATAAGATGATTACAAAGCTTGAAAATACTCTGGAAGTTATCAAGAACGGAGACTATAGTAAGCTCATCTCATCAAAGGAATTTGGGAATATCCAAAGAGTTGCATCAAGTGTAAACGTTGTACTTTCTGACATAAAACTTCTGATTGAAGAGTTTTTTAACCTATCAAATGCAATAGTTGGGGCATCAAAGAAGGTCACAAAAACATCTGAAGATGCAGCAGCTGCAATTGAAGAAATTGCAAAGACAGTTGAAGAAATTGCAAAAGGTGCTTCACAGCAGGCAGAAGAAGCGCAGCATGGCGTTCTTTTAGTAAATAACCTTTCTGAACAGCTCAATGCAGTTTCAGAAAGTTATAATGCTGTAATTGAAGAAACAAATAAAATCGAGACTCTTAACAAAGACGGAATTGAAAAAATGAATGATCTTCGTGAAAAGAGCGAAGTTGCTCTTACAACCGCTGAAAAGGTAATTGAAACAATTATGACATTCGTCGAGAGAATTAAAACTATATCCAACTTTGTTGAGGTAATAAATACAATTGCTGAGCAAACAAACCTCTTAGCCTTGAACGCTGCAATTGAAGCAGCAAGAGCAGGCGAGGCAGGCAAAGGTTTTGCGGTTGTTGCTGACGAGGTAAGAAAACTTGCTGATCAGAGCAAAAAAGCAGCAGATGAGATAAATTCAATAGTGGATGTTATTTTAAGTGAAACAGAAAATACAATCAAGATTATTGACGAAATCAAAGCAGCAGCACTTGGTCAACGAGATGCTGTTATTGAGTCCCAGCATTCTTTCGGAAAGATCTCTGATGAAATCACTGCAATCGTTGAAAAGACGCAAATTGTAAAGGAAGCTCTAAACAGAATGGAAGAGGCAAGAAATGCTGTAATAAGAGCAATTGAAAGTATATCCTCAGTCTCACAAGAGACAGCTGCTGCATCACAGGAAGTTGCTGCAACTGTTGAAAACCAGTTAAATTCTATAAACGAGATGAAATACTCAGCACAATCCTTGCAAAAGCTTGTTGATGAGCTTGATAAGAAGCTGAAGAAGTACAAAATAAGATAAAAAAAGATAAAAGGGGTTGGGAAGATAAGCCCAATCCCTTTTTATTTTATAGGCTTTGCAACAATCAGTTTCACAATGTCAGATAACAAGTTCTTTTCCTCAACTATCTCAAACCCGGCTTTTTTAACATTTTCTACTGTATTTCGATTTATATTAGCTCCATAAAGCCCAACAACCAAGGGATTTAATATATCCATTATTTTGCCTATTGGCTCTTTTTTGCTTCGAACATGTTCAAGCATTACTAAAAGTCCATCGCCTTTTAAGACTCTGCGGATTTCTTTCAAACCTAAAATGGGAACTGGCACTGAACAAAATACACAGGCTGTCACAACTGCATCGAAAGAGTTATCACTAAATTCCAAATTCTGAACATCCATAAGTCTTAAGTCTACTTGCAAATTTAATTTTGCAGATCTTTCTTTTGCTTTTTCAAGCATCTTGGGGCTAAAATCTATTGCAACTATTTCCAATCTTGACTATAATAAGGCATATTTTTACCCGTGCCGACACCTACTTCTAAAACCTTAGGGCCTTTTACATAGCTAAATAATAACTTTCTCCACTGAGAAAACCACTTTTTCTCCATTATATTTTCAATAGCATCATAGTATTTAGCAGCTCTATCATATCTTTTCCTGATTATCTCTGTTTTGTTTTTCATATATTTTCTCCTTTCATTTCAATATGTTTATTATTCGTTTTTAGAGTTGTTGCAGCTCACTCTATCGAAATTATTCTTTTTAAATTATTCTACCACTTTACAAAAGTTTGAGCTCAACATCTTTTTATCTGAATGTGTAAGTGAACTACCGTCCACCTAAAGAGGTGAAGGCTTTATGAGAAGTTTGGTAGCTTTCATGCTACCCTTATTCTCACAGGGTGGTTCACACATCTACTGCTGGTTATCTGCTCTTTCGCAGACTCACCAGCTACCTTCACAACTATGTTTATCGCCCCATTTATATCCGCATTTACTACATACCCACACTTTTTGCATACGTACAATCCCCTGTATCTCCTGCTACTTTTGCTAACATGCCCACATCTGCTACATCTTTGTGATGTATAACTCTCATCCACTTCCACATACCTTATACCATAATACATGCACTTTGATTTTAGCTTCCTCTTGAACTTGTCATACGGTATCCCCACAAAATTTTGATTGTTTACAACCCCAAGCTCTATCCCCTGCTTTATACCTTTCATTTCCCCAACAACTACTGCAGATATTTGATTGTTCAAACAGTGCTTGATTATCAAACTCACAGCCTGATTCAAAAAGTTGTCAATTATATGCTGTCTTTTGCGAGAAACTAAAGCAAGTTTTCTGCCACATTTTATTCCTTGTGCCTGCTGTAAATCGACTGCAGTCTTGCCCTTTGTTTGTTGTACCATTGGTTGACTGATTTTAAAAACCTGCCATCTATCAAAAAGGCAGTCCCGATGGTATCAACCACCGCCGCAAAATTGTCAAGCCCTAAGTCTACCCCTAAATACCTGCTCAAATCAAAAATACTTACCTGCTGCTTATCTTCATACACATACTCAATCTCAAACCATCTACCACCCAGCCTTGGCACTATCCTGACTTCCTTAATTTTCTTACCCAAAACCGTAGCTGGCAGGTCAAAATACAGGTATTTTACT
>NZ_APGP01000110.1:0-51950 GCF_000404025.1 Caldicellulosiruptor sp. F32 | reverse complement strand
CAGAAAATCTACCTCCATGGTCACCGATTACTTTTAGAGAGTCAGGAAAAACATATTACTTTCCTTTTAGATTAATTTTAAGCCAAGAACGTATTTTAGATGAACCTATGGTGAGACCAGAGTTTTCATATATTGCTGAAAATTTACTTTTAAGAGGTGGCTATAGGAAGACACATTTTCAAGCAGATGCAATAACGTTTTATAATGTCTCTAATATGGGTGTTTCTTATCAAGGAGAAAATAATGTTTTAACAATTGACGGAAAGACTTTTGAGCCTAAAATAGTTTTCCAGAAAAAGAAAGAAAAAATACCAGAGCGTTTTTGTTTTCGTGAGTTAATTCTTCAATCTTTAATTAAAAAGAAAATCAGAGATACAATATTTAGGAAAGTAATGGAGTATTTTAATTTAAATTACGATATAGCAGATTTTGAATTTTTAAGCGAAAAAGCCTTGCCAGAGGGATATGTTGATATTTTTGTAAAATTAAAACATCCAGTTGGATCAAATAAGTACATTCTTATTGAAGTAAAGGCGGGAAAAGCACAAAATAAGGACATAGAACAATTGCGGAGATACATAAATGAACTTAAGAGTGAAACTGTAGCTGGGTTATTAATAGCACAAAATTTCCCCAAAAATGTAAAAAATTGCATTAATGAGTCAATAATTCCTGTAAAATATTTTTTCGATGGTGTAGATAGAGAAGGAGAATATTCTTATTCCCAATTATTAGAAAACTAAGACTGGAAATAATTAATTAACCATGGGGGTTATGAATGAAAAGGGCTAAGTGCGAATCTGTCAGTGCCTTAGCCCTTTTCCATTTTAACCTGTGCCTCATACCAGTCAACAAATTGCTTAGCTGTTCTTGCTGAGCGGCCGTTGTAGTTCATTTCCCACTGCAGAGCAAGCCTGTGAAGCTTTTCTGTAATTTCAATTCCCCTTTTCTTTGCAATCTCATCAACAATTGCAAGGTATTCCTGCTGGGTTGGGGATGGGTATGTGACTACTATTCCAAACCTGTCAGCAAGAGAAAGTTTTTCTTCTAAAGTATCTCTGAAGTGTACTTCATCATCAGAAAGACCATTTCTGTCGCTAAACCTTTCTTTTACCAAGTGTCTTCTGTTTGAGGTTGCATATATAACAACATTTTGAGGCATTGCCTCTAAAGATCCTTCTAAAATGGCTTTTAGTTTGGTATAGTTTACCTCAATATCTTCAAAAGACAAATCATCTACAAAGATTATGAACTTAAGCGGGACATCTCTTAAGATTCTTACTAATTTTGGAAAAGTGTAAAGCTGGTCTTTGTATACCTCAACAACTCTCAAACCCATGTGAGAAAACTCGTTCAAAATTGCTTTTACAGTTGATGACTTGCCAGTTCCTCTGCTGCCATAAAGCAGGATATTGTTAACCCTTTGGCCATTTAAAAACGCCAAAGTGTTTTCAACAACAATCTTTTTCTGCCTGTCAATATTTACAAGGCTATCTAATCTTATTGGGTCTAAATTTTCAATACCCACAAGATTATTTCCGTCCCATGAAAAGCCTTTGTACCTTGCAAAGATTCCAAAGCCATTTTGCCTATGGAATTCTACAAGCTCCTCAATTAAACTACTCCAAGGACTTGTATCCAAGAACTTCTCAATGATATTTTTGACAGTATTGTCAAGGGTGGTGTGCGATAAGGCATTTGTGCTTTCACTCACTAAAAAATTTTCAGCCGAAAAGTTTGGGAAGTTATCCAAGCTTTTCAAATATTTTTCAATATCTTTTCCTGAAAAGTTTGATATAAACTCAAGACAGTCTAAATCATGGGCTGCAGCTTTTTTTAGACTCTCATCTACTGCTATATTGTTAATACCTTTTGCTGATAATTTTGCGAAGGCATTTTCACTAAAAAGAATTTTCTCAATAATGTATTCTTTCAAACTACACCCTGTGCTGGCTTCTAAAAGATTGTAATAAACTGTACTGTAAAGATTTATAACTTTTTTAAAATCCTGATTTCCATCGTCAATATAGCAGATAAGATTATACAGCTTTTCAAGAACACTATCATGAAGAAGGCTTCGATAGACTTTTAAACTTTCAAAACAGAGTCTATAGAGCCTTATTTTCTCCTCCATTGTAGCATATCTCCTTTGTACAAAAATTAAAATCTTTTGTAATAAAAGTTTTAATCAACTTTCCCTTGATTTTTAACCGAAGAGCCATAAGCTACTTAAGGATTTTCCAAACACTCAATGGTATCTATCTCACAACCAGTTCCAATTTCAACAATTTTTCCTTTTACAATCTTTGCTTTTGTGTTCTCAAGATATATTTCATCACCTTCAATTAATTCTGCTTAAAGGAATGGAAAAAACCTTTAAAGATAGTTGATAAAAATGGTATTCTCTTTGTCTATACATTTATTTTAGAACACCCAGTCTCTTTTGAAAAGTCTCTACTATTAAATTCATAATTTTTATTGACAAACTGTTAACAATCTGATAGTGTATGATTAAATTCAAATATACTCATACAAAGGTAGAGTGGAAAGTATGAATCTTGATGAAATTTTCAAGGCCTTGGGTGACCAAAATAGGCTTAGGATTTTAAATCTTCTTTTAGAAAATGAGCTTTGTGTGTGTGAAATTGAAAAGGTCTTAGGCCTTACTCAGTCGAATGTCTCAAGGCATCTTCATGAGCTAAAGAACAAGAGAATTGTTTCTTGCAGAAAAACATCACAGTGGGTTTACTATCGCGTATCTGATGAGTTTTGCAAAGAATATGGTGAGTTTTGTGAGTTTTTGAAAACAAAACTTTCTTTGCAGGAACTTTTTAAAAGCGATTTGGCAAGGTGTGAAGAAGAAAAGAAAAAAGGGTTTAGCTGCGAGAAAACTAAATAAAAAACAAGGGGATTTTTACAAAAGGTTAAAAAGAAGAAAGGGGATGTTTTGCATGAAACCCAAAGTTGCTTTTGTGTGTGTTGGAAATTCCTGCCGAAGCCAGATGGCAGAAGGTTTTGTACGTTACTATGGCAAAGACTTAATTGAAGTCTACAGTGCAGGTACAGAGATAGCAGATAAAGTCAATCCTCTGGCAATTGAGGTTATGAAAGAAAAGGGAATTGACATCTCAAGCCACTATCCAAAGACAATTTTTGATATTCCAAAAGAAGTAGATTATTTAATCACAATGGGCTGTGGAGTTGAATGTCCACGCCTACCTTGCAAACACAAAGAAGACTGGGGCTTGAGTGACCCTGCAGGAAAGCCTATCGAAGAGTTTAGAAAAATCAGGGATGAGATAGAAAAGAAGGTTTTGGATTTGATTGAGAGGATTAAAAAACAGTATTATTGACTTTGAGCTTGCAATTACGGTTGCTGTTTCAACATTTGGTTTGGGGGCAGAAGAAGCTTTTGCAACTTGTAATTGGACTGCTGATTGAAGTGCCTGTCAAACTTGTACTTGTCAACGTGGCGATGTATTTAAAGAGATTTTATAAAATAGTAAATAATGTCTTAAAGTAAGGTTAAGAAATGCTCTTTTTTTATTTTGAAGTCCTCAATTAATCTTCAAAGTATTGATTCAATAACTTGTATTTGATATAATAAAAAAATAGTAAATTAAGGAAGCGAAGTGAAGAAGATTGAAAGAAAAGAAAGTTAAAAGAAGTTTTTCATTGATAATAGTCGTAGTTATAAGCTTGATGTCCTTTTCTAAAGTTTTCTCAGCAGATATTTGGACAGAATGTGGACAAAAAATAAAAAAAATACAGCAGTCAAAAGACAATAGAGTTGTAGCAGTGGTAAATGGCGAGAAGATTTATAAAAAGGATTTAGAGATTGTGTATGCATTAGAACAAGCAAGCTATTTGTCTCAAAAAGAATCTTATCAGAAGCTTTCAAAGAAATACAAGACAAATTCTTTAAAGCCACCCGTGCAAAGGACAAAAAAAGAGGTTTTAAATGACATGATAGAACATTTCCTTTTGCTTCAGGCTGCTAAAAAAGAAGGATATTTTATATCAGAGAAAGAAGCAAAAGACTACTATGAGAAAGCAATGAAAACAATGCAGGAGATAATAAGTGGAAAAGTTTCAGGTGATGTGGAAGGTATAAAGCTTGCAAATGATACAATTGAGAAACTCATCAAAGGATGGGGAATAACAAGAAAAGAATATGATAAAAAGGCTATTGAGCAAACAAGAAGTATGCTTTCAATTCAAAAACTGCTTAATGCAAAATTTGAAGAGTTTAGGCTCAAGTCTAAGAATTTGGTGATTGAAGACTTCAGAAAGGAATATATAAATTCATTAAAGAAAAAAGCCAAAGTAACAATATATGAAAAGAGTATTTAAAAGTGGAATTTATATAGAAAAAGGCCACAGGCTTGAAAAGTCTGTGGTTTTTATTTTTTAACTTCGCATAAAATTTGAACTTTTTTAGAAAAGTGTTTTGAATATAATAAAAAATTAGCTGCTTGCTACTAAACAAGATTGGCTGGGAAGGAGGGAATAAAAAAAGAAGGCAAAAAGTACAGAAAATAGCTTTAAGGCTTTAAAATAAACATTGAAGAAAGGATGTGATTTTTTGAGCCAGAACTGGTTGTTTGAAGAAGCAACAAGACTGGCTCATGAATATGGCTTTAAAGTGTATGAAGTTACACAAACGGTTGTGAGAATTAGAACAATTTGCGACGAGTGGCTGATACAGTATGTTGAGGGTTCGAAAAAACCGTTTTACCTGTACCACTACAAGCAAAAGCCTCATCTTCAGAGAAAGTTCTATGATCTGCCTTTCTTGTTCAAGTCAGTTTGGCAGCATGACAGATTTGTCTTAAACGGACGTAGTACAGTTCCTATCGGAGTATATTAAAATCCCTGCGAAAATTAAAAATAACACAAAAGAAAGGAGGTGAGTTTAATAAAATGTAAGTAAGTATTTCTAGAAAAAGCTGAAATAAAATTTAAAGTAACAGCATGAATATTTGTGATATAATAAAATTTCGAAGGAGTGTGATAGTTTGGCAAATGTTTTTTTGTTTTTTGTCGGGTTCGTAGGGGGAGTTGTAAGTTTACTTTTGTATCTGAAATTTCATTTTCCAAAAGTGTCAAAAAAATCTTCCATCAAACTTGGACCGACTGTAAGGTCATTTGATGAATTAAAAGAGATGTTCAGCTCTACAAAAGAAGATGTGGAAAATGAGCTAAACGGCTATTTAGAGTTTTCCACAATCGAAAAAGGAAAAAAACTTGCTGAGAGAGTATTTTGCCATGTGACAGTGTGTTTGGGAATACTTGCCTCATTGGAGAGATTTGGTGTAAATCCAAGTGAAGTTTTTGAAAAGTTAAAGAATGAAAATGCAGTTCAAGAAGATTGCAGAAAATAAATGAAATATAACCTTAACAATTAAACTATTCCTTGGTGGTTATTGCCATCAAGGATTTTTTGTTATAAAATGTTTTTAATTGAGGGGTTATAAGATACAATTTTTAAAATTTGCAAGGGGGATTTTTAAATGGTTTGGATTAGAATATTGGGTCTGGATTTGGCATGTATTGCATTATACATTATTATTATGCATATTATCAAAAATTACATTATATTAAGCTTTCAAAACAGTAAGAACAAAGAGGAAGCAGCTGCAAAGCTAAATACCTTTTTTATTTGGTCAATATTTGTAGTTAGCACTGCAATAGGAGCGTTAGCTGGATTTTCGGTGGCAGCGATACTCAAGGTAAAGGGATTGCGTGAATTTACTTTGTTCATGATATTGTTAGCTTTTGAAATTTATGTTGTAATAATGTTTTTTACAAATAAAATTCATGAAAAAATTTTTGATCAAAAGTTAAAAAGTTTATTTGTAATAAGGCAGTTTGTGGTTGTTTCCTTGGGTTTAATTGTTATGCTTTTTATAGTTTTAATACCTATTTTAGCCAATTTAAAAACTGATGATTATAAATATACCTATCTTTTACCCATTTCTATTTTTATAGGGTTTTATTTATTTTGGTTAATATTTTTGAATCTGCAATATCCTAAGAAGGAACTAAAAATAGATGAATATCCTTTCATCAAAGAAGTTTTAAAAAAGTTTAATTTTGAAGATATAAAAGTTATTCTTCTTGAAACAATGGGACAAAAGTTTGCAAATCTTTTTGCAGCAGGTGTTTTTAAACCTCAGCTTTTAATCACTTCATATGCTTTAGAAAATTTAAAAGAAGACCAGCTTGCGGCAATTATGGTTCATGAAATAGGACATATAAAAAGAAACCATGTAAGAAAAATACTTTTGGGCTGGATTATAGCTGTATTTTATTATTTAGCCTTTGTTTTTGGACTTGAAAGTTTAACCAGTTATTTTGTAAAAAGCAACGTATCTTTTGTTCTTTTCATATTAGCTATCTTATTGGTAGGTACTACCCAATTTTTCATGTTAGTAAGTTATATTAGTCGAATTGCCGAAATTGAGGCAGACATATTTGTACTAAAAAGTGGTGTGGATAAAGAAATTTATGAGAACGCTCTGAAATCTATTTATGCGCTTAACTACATAAAAAGTGATGTTTCAAAACCACTTGAGAAGATTCAGTCCCACCTTTCACTTAAAAAGAGAATTCAGATATTGACTGATGCTGAAAAAACACAATATAAAGAATATTACCTACCTTTCAAAAAGGTTTATAGTATGTTGCTGGCAGCAATAGTAGTGCTCTTTAGTAGTTATATAACATTTGGTATACTACTGCCAAACAATAATTTGATTAAAGACTCCGCAAATATTGAAAAGATAAAATTGATAAAATATGTTCCAGCGCCGTCTGAAGGTAGTGGAAACGGCAATAAGGTTAATTTACGTGTGGAAAAAAACATCACTGACATAAAAGAAATACAAAGTATTTTAAGATGCATTAGCAAGACAAAAACTAAATCTGATTTTGCCAATACTCTATTTAAAAGGGATTATGAAATTGAAATATACAAAAAGAGTAGCCAGCCTACAATTTATTCTTTTTCATCAAGTTCAGGTGTGATTATGAAATATGTTTTAGCGGAAGATTTTGTAAAAGGGGGAAGTAAGCCATGGGTAGGGGTTAATAAAGAGCTTGGGAAGGTTATTTCAAAGTATTTCAATAGCAATGAAAATTAAAAAGATTCATTCGTGATATAGCAAATAAAAAAATTAAAGTGATAAAATTATGGTAACACTAAATTGTTGATTTTAAACAAATGAAATATGAATGGATAGGGGGATTGTTCTAATGATTACTATCAACAAAGAAAAGTGTGTAAACTGTTATAAGTGCATACGTGTATGTCCTGTACAATTTGCTAATGTTATTGACGGAGAATATATAAAACCTGACAATGATTTTTGCATCAAGTGTGGAAGATGTATAAAGCACTGTGAATATGGAGCAAGGGGTTTTATAGATGATATTTCTTTGCTTAAAGAGATGTTAGCTTCTGGTATAAAACCTATTGCAGTTGTTGCCCCCTCAGCAAGAGCCAATTTCAAAATAGGAAAACTTATAAATACTTTGAGGGAAATTGGATTTAAAGAGGTTTATGATGTTTCTTTTGGTGCGGATATAACCACTTGGGCTTATATCAGATACATTCAGCGTTTTTCCAAAAAAAGTGTTATTGCTCAGCCATGTCCTGCAGTAGTTAATTATATAGAAAAACACATTTCTCAACTTCTTAATTATCTGATTCCTATCTAAAGCCCAATGATGTGTGTTAGTATTTTTCTGAAAAAATATTTGAAAAAAACAGAACCAATAGTTTTTATTTCTCCATGTATTGCTAAAAAAGACGAGATAGCAAGATTTCCTGATATTGTCCAGTTGAATGTAACATATATTTCCTTGATGGAAGAATTTAGTGATGTATACAACAAGGCGGCTGATACAGGAAAGTTTGATTATGCTGAAGGGTATTTAGGAAAACTTTTTAGCAGACCAGGAGGATTAAAAGAGAACGTTCATGCATATTTCAAGGATGCAAAAGTAAAACAGATTGAAGGTGATATAATATTTGAATATTTAGAAAAAGACTATTTGAATACTCCAGACAATCAAAAACCTCTAATTGTTGACATATTAAACTGCCACGAGGGGTGCAATAAAGGAACTGCTACCAAATTAGATATTCCTATCGATGTAATAGATTATGAATTTGATGTTATGAAGAAAAGTACGTATAACAAATTCAAAAGTAAAAGATTGTTTAAGTTCTTCGACAAAAAACTCAAATTAGAAGACTTTATGACAACATACTCAAACAAAAGCAAGTATTTAGAAAAGCCTTCTTCTGATGTGTTAGAAAATATCTACAATGAAATGCTAAAAACCTCGATAGAAAAGAGAAATTTAAATTGTTCAGCTTGCTGATATGATTCTTGTGAAGAAATGGCTATTGCAATCTACTATGGATACAACAGAAAAGAAAATTGTATAAATTACTTAAAAGATAAAATGTCTCTTGAGAATGAAGAATTATATACCAAAAATATACAAATAAACAAACTATTATATAATATTAACAATACTCAAATTAAACTTGAGAAATTAATAAAAGAAGTGGCATTTGCTACAGATGTTGTAGATAGGAGTATGCAAGAGATAGCTGTTGGATATAGTGAGAGTGTTAAAGAGATTGAGAATATATCTTCTTCAGTTTCTGGATTATTAGCTCAAATTAAGTTACTTGATAGTATTAGTAAAGAGTTGTCTACAAAAATTGATATTCTAAACAAAACAAATAATATACTTCAGGATATAGGAAGTAGCATATCCCTTTATGCTTTAAATGCTTCTATTGAAGCTTCAAAAATAACTGAGTCAAAAGGTTTTTCTGTTATAGCCTCAGAAATAAGGAAACTTGCAGATAGAATGAAAGTTGAAACATCTATCATAAAAAAGGAATTTGATACAATGATCAGTTTGATGAACCAAATCCCTGATTTATCGGAGAAAATTTTAAATGCGATTGAAAATATAAACAGTTCTTTAGTGAATGAAAGTGCCCTGATTGAAGAATTAACGGCGAAAAGTGAGGAATTTCAGCTGAAATTTCACGACTCAATGCATTAATTCAGCAAGAAGGTGTATTAGAAGAAAAATAACTGAGGGGATGAAAAGCCTAAAAAATTACTTTTCTTAATTGTTTTGCTAATTGAGAGTGGGGGTCTTTGCAAACCTGGTTTGCAAAGACCTATTTTTGTTTTAAACATCTCTTATACAACTGATTCGCTTCTCGTTATTTTATTTATATACTATATACCGTGTATCAAGCTCAATCAAAGTAAAATTTTCTTTACATTACATGACCGAAAAGTCATAATAAATCTTGAGGTGAGGTTCTATGCCCAAGCAAACATTTTTAAACCTTCCAGAGGAGAAAAGAAACCTTATAACAGATACATTAATAAAGCACTTTTCACAAAAACCTTACCATAAGGTTGATATCTCTGATGTTGCAAGAGAGTGCAATGTTGCAAAAGGGAGTATGTACCAGTATTTTGAAAACAAGAAAGATATGTACTTTTACGCAATAGGGGTCTCTTACCAGAGATTTTTGAAACTTTTTGAAAAGCTTGATATGGTACATGTAAATCTATTTGATTACTATGAAAATTCAATAGAGACTACTTGGGTCGCAATGAAAGATCTCAAGAGTGAGTACCTGCTTTTGGAAAGAGCGTTTTTTTCACAAGACTCACCCTTTAAAGATGAGGTAAATGAGAAATTTTTGAAGCAGTCGAGAGAGTTTTTAGTAAAAATTATAAAGTACAATCAGCAAAAAGGATATATAAGGGATGATATTGATCCTGTTATAATTTCTATTTTCTTAGAAGGTGCAAGTTTTTATATGAAAAAATTTGTAATCGAAGAAGCACTAAGCAGAACATCAACAACACTTGATCTTGACATAAGTTATTTTAAAGATGCACTGTCTCAATTTATAAAACTTTTAAAAGAAGGAATAGGGAAAAAATAAATTTTATATTATGACTTAACAGTCATATGACCAGTGAGTCATAATATATTGTACAAGTGAAAAGTAAAGGAGAGGATTTGATGTGTTTGTGAAGGTTGAGAATCTTTCAAAAGTCTACAGGATGGGTCAAAATACAATCAAGGCGCTCGATGAAGTTAGTTTTGAGCTCGAAAAAGGAAAAATCTACACTGTGATAGGGCCATCTGGGTCGGGTAAAACCACGCTTTTTAACATCCTTGGTGGGCTTGACAGGGCAGATGGAGGCAGAGTTTTTGTTGATGGCAAAGAGATAACTGCAATGGACCAAAAAAGGCTTTCTGAGTACAGGCGCGACTATGTGGGTTTTGTATTTCAGTTTTTTAACCTCATAAATGGTCTCACTGTTTATGAAAATGTGCTCTCAAGTGCACATCTTAGCAAAGATCCACTGGATGTTGATATGGTATTAAAAATGATGGATGTCTATTCTGAAAAGGACAAATTTCCTTTTGAACTGTCTGGCGGACAGCAGCAAAGGGTGGCAATTGCAAGAGCAGTTGTCAAAAACCCTGCATTGATTTTGTGCGATGAGCCCACAGGTGCACTTGACTATGACAGCAGCAAACTTGTGTTAAAACTTTTAGAAGATGTAAATAAAAAGTTTGGTACAACCATTTTGATAATTACACACAATCTTGCAATTTCTAAAATGGCAAATGCTACATTGAGGCTGAGGTCAGGTAGACTTGTAGAATTTTTGAAAAATCCTCAAAAGATTTCTGCTCAAGAGGTGACATGGTGATGGTCATCAAAAAAATTCCCCTGCGAGTAATCAAGAGAGAGTTTTTACAGTTCTTTTCTATAATGCTGCTTGTTGCTATTGCCACAATGACATATACACTTTTTGCTGTGTCAATGCAGGATATAGATTATAACTATGAAATGTTCAAAAACAAATACAATCAGGAAGATGGGAATTTTATTACTGCAAAAGAGGTTGATATAAAACTTCTACAAGAAAAATTTAAAATTAATGTAGAACAAAGGCTATTTACTAATGTCCAAAATGACCATTTTACACTGAGAGTTTTTTCAGTGCCAAAAGAAATAAACAAACCATATATCGAAAAAGGCACAATGCCGTCAAAAGGCGAAATACTCATAGACCCTGCTTTTTACAAAAAACACAAGCTCAAAATAGGGTCAGTGCTGACTATAGGTAGACAAAATTTCAAGGTTTCAGGCATTGCTTATCTTCCAGATTATTTTTACATCATTAAAAATGACCAAGACTTACTTCCTGACCCTGAGCATTTTGGTTTTGCTCTTATGAATGAAGATGAGATGAGAAGACTTTTCAACATTTTTCCTGTTCATTATTATTGTTTCAAAGGCAAAGTTGAAAATATTGACAAGTTTAAAGAGTTTTTAAATAGCAACTGGGGGCTTTTGAAATTTGTACAAAGAGACCAGAATCCGCGAATAATGTATACAGAGATAAAAGTTAAAAATGCAAAGAACTTAACTTTGCCACTCAGTCTTTTTATAATTCTTGTATCATCTTTTATACTCTTTATTGTCATGCGAAGGGTAATAAATACTATGCATGCTGAAATTGGTACAATCTATTCAATGGGATATACACAAAAAGATGTACTAAAAGTCTTCATGAGGTTTCCACTTTATATTTGGCTTTTTGGTTCCATCTTCGGTGTTGTACTTGGGGTTATTGAAGCATCTCCTTTTGCACAGTTTTACAGGTCATATTTTACATTACCAAAGATAAAGTCAATTTTGCCTTGGCAGCACATATTTGTTGCGATACTTCTCCCAGCCATATTTATATTTCTTTCAGGTTACCTTGCAATCAAGAACTTTTTCAAGCTCACAATTGTTCAAATGCTTCACGGCGTTGATGAAATAAAATTTGGCAAGCTTCCTTCAATAAAGTTTTTTGACAGATTTGAGTTTGGAACAAGGATTATGCTAAAATATGGCTGGCGTCATATTGGCAGGGAACTAATTTTGGCAGTTGGGATAATCTTTTCAACAATCCTTATGATGTATGGTATGACTGCAAAGGATTCGATCGTAACTGCAATAGAAAGAACATATGAGAAAAATTTTAAGTACAATTATCTTTATTTTTTAAATTCTTCTTCTGCCCATCCTGAGATTAAGTTAAAAGCTACATCTGAGCCGTACAACCTTTTGTCTTTTGACATTGAAGGGACAAACTTAAGTATTACAATTTACGGTATTAAAAATAACTCAAATATGATAAAGCTGTATGATGAAAAAGGAAAAGAAATCTCTGTGTCAAGTGAACTTATCATAACAAAACCTCTTGCAAGCAAACTTGGTATTGGCGAAGGAGATAAGATTAAACTAAAAAACAAATTCACAGGCAAAGAATATACTTTAAAAGTAAAAAAAGTTGCCAACCTTCCTGTTGGGAACAATGGGTATATGGAACTCGAAAGTTTTAATAAGCTTTTTGGATATAGCAGTGGAGAGTATATTGGTATATTCTCAAAAGAAAAGTTGGAAATTCCACAGAGCTTAATTTTTGAAAGTTATACAAAATCTGAACATTTAAATACAATAAAGGCATCTGCTGGCGATTTATCAAAGACTATAGGTGTGATGGCGCTAATTGCTGCTGTGCTTGCTCTTTTGATTGTGTATGTTCTGTCTACTTTGACTTTAAATGAAAACAAGAAAAATATAGGAATTTTAAAAATGCTGGGGCACAGTGAAAGGAGTATTTTTAAAATGATTCTCGGTTTTAACTACATTTCGTTTTTTATAGGATTTGTTGCAGGAATTCCACTATCTAAAATTACAATAGATGGGCTTATGAGCACAGTGACAAAAGATATAGACTTTGCAATAAGCCTTGATTTGAGCCTGCAGAGCGTATTATCTACATTTGTAATACTTCTTTTAGTCTTTCTAATTTCAAGGTTTTTGGCAAGGCAGAAAATAGCAAGGGTAATGCCGGTTGAGATATTAAAAGGGCAGCTTGATTGATGTCAAAAGGGCTGGCTTGCATGAGAAAAAAGCTCAGCCCTTTTTGTTATGTCAAGTCCTTTTTGTCAAACCTTTTGATGGTTAAATACATTAAAGCAAATACATATAAAAACCAATATATTCTCATGTATATGCTATTTTTTGATATTCCCGCAAATGGGTCAATGGTCGAAAAGTCAATCAAATTGGATTTAAAAAGAATATTTGCCATCTCACGATAAATATTGTCAGTTGGCAAGATCAAGCTTGATACAATACCAATTGTCTGAAGTGTTATTGAAGCCTTTGAAAAATCTGCTATTGCATAGCCAATCTGTTCCAAAAAACCTCCTATCATTGCAAATCCAAACAGAAGTACAACAAGTATTCCCGTTGCAAGAGTTGAAAACGATGTGCTAAAGAATATTGTGACTGTCAAAAGGACAATCGCAATTAATTCAAACAAAAGCCATCCCAAAACTACCTGTGACATCGTGTGATCAATTGAAAATCCTAAAGTTTTGTTGATAGTGTAGATGCTAAAGAATATTGCGGTTGAATATAAAGTTATAAAAATCAAGGCACCTAAATACCTTGCCAGCACATATTTCCACCGTGAAATTGGACGAACAATGATTGTGTGAACATTGTAATTTTCAATTTCAGACGAAATTATCCCTGATGTTGCAAACACAACCAAAAAAGCAACCATCAGGTGTGAAAAGTAAAACCCAAGCGATGAAAATACAGTAACCTGCTGCATTGCAAATGTCATCATAGTACTTTGCTGTTTTAGATTTTCTGCTATTTCTTTTAACCCCCAACTGTACAAAAACAAAAAGGCTGCTGACATTACAATTGTAATCAAAAATATTTTCTTTCTCACAAATTCTTTAAAAGAGTATCTTATTATTGCCGCCATCAGAAAAACCCCTCTCCTATAACCTGCAAGAACACATTTTCAAGCTCTTGGGATTTTTTAACTTCATATATCTTATAACCACTTTTCACAAATTCCTCAACAAGGATGGGTATGTCTTCCTGCGAAGAAAGTTCTACCTCTAAGGTATTTTGCGAATGAGTCAAGACATTTATATTTTTCAAACTCATAATTTCAAATGATTTGCTATCTACTTTATCCAGCACAAAGGTTACCTTTAAGGCTTTTCTTGTCAGCTCATCAATTGTCCCCATCGCAACGATATACCCTTTGTTGATTATAGCAACCATGTCGCAAACCTTTTCGACCTCAGACAAAAGGTGTGAGTTTAGAAACACTGTTGTTCCTTGGTTTTTTAATTCAATTATTATATTTCTCACATCGATTCTGCCAATTGGGTCAAGTGCAGAGGTTGGCTCATCTAAGAAAATTATCTCTGGCCTATTTAACATACTGACAGCAAGTCCAAGCCTCTGCTGCATCCCTTTGCTAAACCACCTTATCTTTTTGTCTTTGTGTTCAATTATACCTACCTTTTCAAGTAGCGAATAAATCTCATTTTTGTAGTTTTTCATTTTTAAAAGCTGGCAGTGAAATTCCATAACTTCATAAGCTGTCATCCAGTCAGGGTATTTAAAATTTTCAGGAAGATAGCCTATTTTTGATTTAATAGTGATATCATCAAGAGGTTTCCCAAGCAAAAAAGCCTTTCCCCTTGTGGGTCTTAAAAGCCCCACAAGGGTTTTTACAAGTGTACTTTTTCCAGCACCATTTGGACCTAAAAGCCCAAACACCATAGGTTTTTCTATTTCAAGGTTTATATTAAAGCACCCGTTTTTAGACGAATATTCTTTTGTAAGGTTTTCTGTTTTCAGTATCAAGTACTATCCCTGCCTTTTTTATTTTTCAGTTATTTTAACAAATTTGCAAGTTCAAGAAGCTTTTGCTCGGAGGTAGACTCTGCTTTAATATATTTTACACTATTATTGTGGTCCACCCATAAAATAGCACTATCCTCAGGATTGTTTTTATGGTAGACAATAAGTCCGCTATTACCTGCAATGCTAATTTTCTTATAATCGTATTCATCTTTATTCACAGGCACAGGGAGTGTTGAAAGAGGGTCTTTGATTGAAAGAAGCTGAGACCTTATATTGTTTGGGATAAATGGTAAGTTTGCTATGGTTTCATATAGTTTGATTTCGTTTAACTCAACAGGGGATGTCAACTTTGGAGTTTTTACAATTCCTATTTCTAATGATGGTATCATATATACAGTACCTTTTTTGGACTCTTCAGAATTTTTTATAGGGTAGAACATTAAATTAAGTGCACCTTCTATGGTAAGCACAAACTCTTTTTGGTCAAGTGTTTGAGGTAGCAAGGTTTTGGAGCCAAGTGATTTTAAGAGCTGGTTTACTTTGTCAATGTCAAGTTTGAATTTTAATTCTATATTTGGATTCTCGTTTATCATCATACTCTTGATGTTTTCTTTTTGCCAAAGATAAGCTATTTCATCAGGATTTATATTGTATTTTTTAAAAATATTCTTTGCAGATTCAAATTCAGTTGAGTTTAATGATTCCACATATATGCTATTATTTTCTGAGCTTTTAAAATCAATTTTCCCAAATTGTTTTAAATCAATCGTAGAATTAGCGTTAACTTGCTGCAGCTTGCTTTCAATTTCCTGAAGGTCAGAAATAGTAATTGCAACTGGCTCTATTGACGAAGCTCTAAAAATTTTCAAAGCATCTGATAAAGCCTTTCCAAATGGTGTAAATATTATGCTGACTAAAAATACAGCTGCTAAAGCTGCTGTAAGAACAACTTTTCTATTTTTATTAAGCATCCTCAATAACCCTCCCTTTTTGTTATTTGAGCTTAAATTGAGGACTTTTTGCATTTTCATAGATACAAACTCATCTGTCTCCTTCAGTTCATTGTAGAGTTTTCTGCACTTTCTGCACACAAGAAGATGTTTTTTTATTTGCAAACTTTCTTCTTTAGAAAGCACCCCATCAATGAGCTCTTGGAGCTTTCCTTCGCTAAAGCACATCAAATATCACTCTCCTTCCCCCTCTTCATAGATTTTTCTGAACTTCTTTTGTGCTCTTGCAATCATAGTGCCAACAGAATTCGGGTTTATATTCATAATCTTTGCTATTTCTTCATATGTATATCCAGAGTATTTCAAAATTAGCAGCTCTCTTTGTTCCTCAGGCAGCTTTTCAAGTGTCATTTTGACCTGAAGTATTTCAATGTCATCTTGTGGGGGTTGAGAAAGAAGCAGATACTTTTCTCCGAGAGTAATTCTTTTTTGCGATTTTAAGTAGTTTATTGCAAGGTTTTTTGCAACAGTAATAAGCCATCCTTGGATATTATCCTCGCGAGGGGGATTTTTAATGAGCTTGTAGAAAACTTCCTGTGCAATATCTTCTGCCTCTTTTGAACTTTTCAGCGTAAATAGCAGGTAATTTAACACCTTTTGATAGTATTTAGAGTAAATCTGCTCGAAGTCCAGCGACCCAAAACCCCCTTTGTTTTTTGTTTTCTAATATTATAAACAATTTAAAAACAGGATTTATGACATGTTTTAAAAAAGAGTATTAAGAGATTTTTTAAAATTTCTGCATGCTAATTTATGATGTATTTGATATACTGCTGACTAAATCACGATAAAAACTGTTAAAAAAAGTCTTTATGAAGGGATGATGGGGTAGCTATGAAGATAAGCAAATATATAAAAGAAGCAATATTAAATGGAGTAAAAATTGTAAAAGAACATATCAGCGGGGAAGATGTTTATAGTGCTTTGCCTGAATCAGACAGATTTGAAATTGAGTTTTGCATAGAAATAGAAAAAAGTGGTTATTACAATCTATATTTGAATTATAAAATAGAAAAGTACACAAAAGTTGTCTATCTTGTAGATATAGATGGATTGTGTCATGGTGATATTAGATTGCATTCTGAATCGGGTAAAGTTTCAAAAATGAAGATTGGGAGGGCCTTCTTAGAAAAAGGTCAGAAAAAAATCAAAATTTATGGTGGCTGGGGAGTAGCTCACATATATGCAATTGAACTTGAAGAAGATAAGTTGCAAAATTACAGTGCTCCTTCATTTGATCTTTCAAACAAAAATGCCTCTGATAAATGCAAAAAATTAATGGAATATTTTTCAAAGATTTATAGCAAGGCAATTATTGCAGGCCAGCACACAAACACAGCAGCAGGACCAGAAATTGCATATTTAGAGTATCAAACAGGCAAAAAAACAACTCTTCGTGGTTTTGATTTTCTAAGCTATACAAGACACACCATTACTAATAATATGACCTACGATGCAATGTTTGAAGTAATTTTAAATAAAGGCTCTGTTGAAGAAGCAATTAAATGGCACAAGGAGTTAGGAGGAATTGTGACATTTTGCTGGCATTGGTTTTCTCCAATAGGAGGCAACGATAAGACTTTTTATACAAAAAACACCGATTTTGATATTGAGGTTGCTCTTTGCCCTAATACTGAAGAAAACAAGCTGCTGATGGAGGATATATATGAAATCGGCAAGTGGTTGAAAATCATGGCAGATGCAGATGTTCCAGTTATTTTCAGACCATTACATGAGGCTGATGGCAGGTGGTTTTGGTGGGGAGCAAAAGGGTTTGATGCTTACAAAAAGCTTTACTATCTTTTGTATGATGTATATACTAATCACTTTAAATTAAACAATCTCATATGGGTTTGGAATGCACCCCATCCTGATTGGAGAATAGAAATGGACTACTATGATGTTGCAGGAGTTGACTTTTATGCCCCGGCCCAAAACTATGGTCCTCTTTCATTTTGGTATGATTATGTCTATGAACTTACAGAAGCTAAAAAACCCATAGCTTTAACAGAAAACGGACCAATTCCTGACCCAGATAAACTGCAAAGTTCAAAGACTTATTGGCTTTGGTTTATGCCTTGGTGGGGTGGATTTACAACTGATGGCAAGATAAATTCGTTTGAACACCTGAGAAAGGTTTATAACCACCCTTACGTAATAACACTTGATAAATTCGACTTATTTAGAAGATGAAAAAAATAAAAGTTCAAGGCTGCCATTTGAAAAAGGTCATTTCATATGTTCTGGAGTGGACTGGCAGCCTTGAAATTTTGTTGCAATTAGGATTTTAAACTTTTGAGCTTAAGTAGCTACTTTTCTAATACCAGAAAAGGAAGAGTTATTTACATTTTGAAAAATTCCTTCTATGTCAAAATCAGTTTTTAAGCTTTGTAAATTGTATCCATAGTTTATATCTTGAAGTTTAAGATTGAAAACATCTTTTGAAAAAATCCATGGAATTTTATTCATGTAATCAGGGAAAGGTGGACATTGACTTGGGAGAATATCAATTCTTTTGCCAAAAAGTGGCCTGTTTTTGCCAAAGCTGAGATATATATCAATATTTTTAAGCGAAATATTTCGGATATTATTATCTTTGCCATAGATTAAGATCCCATTTTCTGAGTAAGCTTTTACATTGGAAATAGAGATATCTTCGATAAAATTACCTTCTTCAGGGGAAGCAATGACAATTGGTTCACCCTTTCCCCACCATGTACCAGCAAATATTTTTGTTGTCATGATAACATTTGAAATTGTGACTGATTTGACATACCCGTTTTTCCCGTTTGCGAATATTGCAATTCCTCTGTTTGAATTAAGGATGGTAAGATTAGAAGCAACCACATTCTTTACTTTGCTATCTAAATGTCCCATTCTCACAGCTGCAGAGCGTGTTTGCATAATACAGTTTGACACAATTATATTTTCACAAGGTTTGTCCCAGTTTGTAATGCCAGATATAGCAACACAGTCATCACCGCAAGTAAAGAAGCTATCTGTGATTATTGCATTTTCGCATGAGCAAAGATGTATACCGTCGCTGTTTGGAACTCTGAGATTGTTCATAATCCTTATGTTGTGCACCTTGATGTATTTTGATGAGTGGATGCAAACTGTCCAGCAAGGTGAGTCAATAATTGAGATACCACTCAGACAAATATTTTCACAATTATAGAAGAATATGGGTTGATTTGGTCTGTAAATTGGCTTACATTCTGTCTCTTCAAACTGCTCTTTATCAAGCTGAGATAGCTCTTCGAACTGATTAAATGCTCTTGAAAAATCCATAAAACTGCTTCCAGAAAGGTCAATTGTACCTTTTCCATCAATTGCTATGTTCTTTTCATTCATTGCATATAAAAAGGAAGTAACTTCTCCCCATTCATTGTGGTAATAACCAATTTGGTAGTAATCTTCAATATTGTTGGTTGCTTTGATTACAGCACCTTCTTCTAAATATAGGGTTACATTAGATTTTAACCTTATAGGGCGGCTCAAATAAATTCCAGCAGGTATAACTACAACTCCACCACCATTTTCAAAACAGGTGTCAATAGCCTTTTGTATTGCCTCTGTACAAAAGCTCAAACCATCTGGTTTTGCTCCAAAGTCAGTTACAATTATTCTCAAGAGTGTACCTCCTATTACTTTGGGTTCATACATTTAAAATAACCTAAAAAATCACTAAAATCCTCTCAATAATTTTGAGAAAATGTTAAATTTTGATGGTTGTAAATAACAGTGATTAAACATATTGTAATAAACAAAAAAATAAGGGGCATAAAGCCCTCCTTACAATCCCTATAAGGTTTGAGGAAAAAACTCACTTTTGTTTAAAATATCAAAATTTTGAATCACTGTAAAAAACCATGGCTGACCATTTACTAATTACTTCATTTTCAAAAACACTGCTCATTTGCAAGCACTCTCCCTTCAAAAGAGTTTCAAAAAAATTTAGTTTTCTAATTTCAAGACTCTAAAACTTGTTGGCTCTAAGTTGATTTCATAGATATTTTCATTTTCTGATATCATTGAGACTTTAAGATCAGAAGCTTTTAAAGGATCAATAAGTTTCTTGTTTTTATTCTTAATGTGTATATTTACCTTAGTTCTGTAAGGCAAGAAAGACTCTATTATGAAAGTATCATTGCTGTATACAAAAATGCCTATCTTTTCCTCGGCTTCAATGTATAAATCAAAATTTTTCATAAATACCTTTCGGATTTCTGTCAAGACATCAAGAGGCCAGTTGTAAATGTCGGAGTAGTTTTCAGGTATTGTCAATGTATAAATAATCCCTCTGCCATAAAAGTCTTTCATCAGGACAGGAAAGTTGTTTTCACCTGAGATTGCAACAATCTCCTGCCATGACGAATTTGTCCTGTGCTCTAAGACAGGAATTAGTATTTCTTTTTTACCATATACATACTTTGAAAATGAACACACTTCTGTTTTGATGGCAAATAAGTTTGTAAAAACCTTTTTGTCTGTCACTCTCACAGATGTCAAATCTTCAATTCCTTTTCTTTGCATGGCCTTTAAAAAACCAGATGTCATTATTACATCTTTTCCGGCTAAAAGATGTTCTTTTAACTTTTGCAGAATATCCTTGTGATTTGCACAGTCAGCTGTGATAAAAACAATATTACTGTTTTGAGGAAAATGTGGTGTAAGCTCAAAGGGTATTCCAACCATTCCTAAGTAATCATAAACATGGTCTTCACCATATGAATTAAATGGATGGTAAACAGGAATTCCTATAGGATTTTCAATGTATTTACAAATCTCATCAAGATGACGCAGCTGCAGTCCAAGTGCTGGGACAAATACAGAGTTTCTCAGGTGCGAAAAGTCAAACAAGGTAATTTCTTTTGCCTTTGCGAATACAGTTAAATTTGCTTGTTCAAGGTAGCTGCCAATATTATACAGACAATCTAAAGAGTCAAACCATCCACCAAGGTTTTTGCCTGGTTTTAGATTTTCAAACCATCTCAAAAGTGAATAGCTTGCATATCTTGGAAGATGCTGCTGTGTATAAGCAGGGTCGCGGGTCTCTGTACCTGTGTAGACATAGTCAAATAGTTCTACCTGAGTTTGAGGGTTGTAACCTGTCTCTTGATAGGATTCTATCCAATTTGGGTATTTGATTATTAATTTTACATTTGGATTAACACTTTTTGCAGGCTTTATCACGTACTCTCTTGAAACCTCTGTCATTAAATTTAATCTAAATTCGCTCCAACTAAGGTTTCCTTTTGCACTAATGCAAGATGGGCATGTGCAGGCGGTGAAGAAAAAGTCATCTAAAATGATTTCATCAAACAAAGAAGATGTATATTGAACAATTTCTTTTAACTTGTCTAAGTGTTTTTGGTTTGTGTAACAGAAAGTATTAAAGATTCTATAATAATCAAGCTCTTCATTCCCGAACACCACAGTTGCAGTGATTCCACCAGATGTTTTAATATTTTGCCTCTCAAAAAGCTCTTTTATTTTGAGCATCTTCTTTCTTGGGACGGTATCTGCACCTCTGTGTGTCTCAAGGTATACCTTTGAGATGTCCAAATATCTTTTGAAAAACTCTAAATCTTTTTCAAGAGTTTCAAACTCTACATTTTTTAAAAATCCAGCAGGGCAGTATATTGCCAGTTTAAAGTTTTTGTATCCCATTTGCGAAAACCTTCCTTTCAGAATTTGAGTAAATCGATTACAAAGAATATTATACTACTTAAAATTTTCATTACAATCTTTTTTAAGTAAAATAAAAAGTAATGCCTACAAATACAATGCTGTATAGTATATAATAATTCTCAAAATTTGTCTTAAAGGAAGGTAGTTTTTAGATGAAGCTATATCAGGTAGATGCATTTACGGACAAATTGTTTAAGGGTAACCCAGCAGGAGTTTGTATATTGGAAGATTCATTGAGTGAGGAGGTAATGCAAAATATTGCAATGGAAATGAACTTGTCTACACCGGCAGGCAAATACTTTTTTTTAAGACAGAAATAAAGGACTGCCAATAAGCATCAGTTCAGGCAGTCCCTGTTTTCTTCTTTAATCCTTGTAGCCCTTTCAAATGCTTCTTTGACAACAGCAGCACAGCACTTTCCAGTTGGATTGTTTATCTCACATTTGCAATCTTTCATTGCACCTGTGATTTTACATGCTTCACTGAGTGTTTTTGCCCCTTTTTTCAAAACCGCATCTATTATATCTTCTTCTGTAACCTTGCCACAATAACATACATATTTGGGATTTGCATCTTTTTTAAGCCAAATTGGTACCTTTAGCTGTTGCTTGTAAAAGACATTTTCGCCTTGGTAATATCCTACATCACACTCTGGGTTTGTGCACAGGAAATAGTCATTAATTCCTATTTGAGGCAAATACTCATCTAAAACAATATGCTTTACAGTGAAATTCTTAACGAGTATTCCTTGGTGTTTGCAAATAGGACAGGTTTGAGAGGGAGTTTCAATGTAGCTGCTTTCACAGCATGAGAAGTTAGAAAGTGTGCAACAGTCCATTATTTTTTACTCCTCCCTCTTTAGCACTTTAACAATTTCCCCAATAAACATTCTATGATAATCTTTTGCAGTGTAAAAATTGTAAATAGCTTTGTCTAAGAAGTTCTCAGGGATTATATCTTGAAAATAGATCTTTTTGCAAATCAAAACAAGGTTAGCTTCATCGAAAAACACTGTTTTGAACTCTTCATCTTCTTTGGGGGTGAGCTTTGCCATCTCAACCTTATTAACATCTTTGCCAGAGTATTTGCCGCAGATTTCAAGAGCTGACCTATACTCCTTACCGAAAAACGAGAGTGTAAAGAATTCATTTTCTTCAACAAACTTTCTTGTAAACCTCTGGGGTCTTATTACACAAAAGGCAACAGGCCTTTCCCAAATATAGCCAAGGCTTCCCCAGCTTGCAGTCATTGTGTTAAATGAGTTGATGTTCCCTGCTGTAATGAGCATCCACTCTTTTCCAATTAGAGTAAAGGGGTTAAAACTGAGGTCTTCAATTTTGACCATTTTGTGTGCCATGAAAAATCACCTCGATAGAGATTTTGAAGTTCTTAGAGTTTTCAATTGTTGTCTTGAACTTAAATATACTACAATAAATTTTAATTTTCAAATCATTTCAGTTGCAAAATTTGGCAAATAGAGGGATTATAAAAGTCTTTTTTATTGGTCAAGCAAAACTCTGAATACTAATTAAAGTTTTGTTACAACAATATTGCAGAAATAGTTTTAATGTTATATAATCATAAAAATTTAAAAATACAAAAGAGCGTATCAATACAATTTTTAAGAAAGGGGGAAGGCGGCAACTGCCGCAAGCAAGATGAAAAGAGTACATTTAAGAAAGTTTTTAGTCCTTGCTATTGTCATTTCTTTTGTTGCCACAACAGTTATTGGTTTTTCTTCAACAGGGGTAAAAAAACGAAGTGAAATTCCTGACAAGTACAAGTGGAATCTTGAAGAGATTTATAGCTCTCCAGAAAAATGGAATGCAGATCTAAACAAGGTTTTAAATTATTACATTCCTAAATTTAAGAATTACCAGGGTAAGCTTTCAGACAGGAATAAGTTACTTGAATGTTTGAAACTAAGAGATGAGATGATGAGAATTGCAGACAAAGTCTATGTTTATGCTCATATGAAGGCTGATGAAAATCAAGCTGATAACAAGGCAAATGAGATGAGGTCAAAATCTGAGACGATGTATGCACAAGTCTCAGCTGCTGTTTCGTTTATCCAGCCTGAACTTTTGCGGTTGCCAGAAAAAACTTTAAAATCATATATGCAGGATAAAAGTTTTGCAGACTACAAAATGTATCTTGATATGGTTTTAAAGCAAAAGCCTCATACTCTATCTCCAGAAGGTGAACAGTTATTAGCCTTAGCTCAGGATTTTGCAGGCTCACCTTACAGTATATTTACTCAGCTAAAATATGCAGACCTTACATTCCCAAAAATAAAAGATGATAAAGGCAATGAGATTCAACTTACAGAAGCAAGCTATGGCAAGTATCTTGAAAGCAAAGATAGAGATTTCAGAAAGAGAGCATTTGAAGGTATATATTCCTCATTTGACAAAGTTAAGAACACATTGGCGGCTACATTGACTGCTGAGGTAAAGAAAAATGTATTTTTTGCAAAGGCAAGAAAATATAATTCAGCATTAGAGGCTTCTTTAGCACAGGAATTTATTCCAAGGAGTGTTTATGACAATCTTATCAAGGCAGTTAATAACAATATCAAGTATTTGCATAAGTATGTAGAGCTTAGGAAGAAGGTACTCAATCTTGACAAGGTTCATATTTATGATATGTATGTTCCGCTTGTTGAAAATTATGAAGTCAACATTGAATATGAACAGGCGAAGAACTTAATTTTAGAGGGTTTAAAGCCACTTGGGAATGATTATTTAAATGTTTTAAACATTGCCTTCAACAATAGGTGGATAGACGTATTTGAGACCGAGAACAAGTATACAGGTGGATATCAATGGGGTGCATATGATACACATCCTTATATCCTTATGAACTATAACAATACTATGGATTCTGTTTTGACTCTTGCTCATGAACTTGGGCATGCTATAAATTCATATTATACAAACAAGACACAAAAGTATATAAATTCCAATGTACCAATCTTCACAGCCGAGGTTGCCTCAACAACAAATGAGCTTCTTATGATTAACTATTTACTTAAGAAAGCAAAAAGTGATGATGAAAGACTTTATCTACTAAATACCTTAGTAGAAAATATAAGAGGTACTGTTTATACTCAGGTTATGTATGCGGAGTTTGAAAAGGAAATCCATGAAAGAGTAGAGAAAGGCGAAGCACTTTCTGCAGAAACTTTGTGCAATATTTGGGGTAACTTGATGAAGAAGTACTATGGTGATAATTTTGAAGTTGATAAGCTTGCAACATTGTGGTGGGCAAGGATACCACACTTTTACATGAACTTTTATGTTTATAAATACGCAACCTCTATGGCTGCTGCAAACGAGGTTGTAAAGAATATTGAAAAGGGCAATACTGCGAAGTATATAGAGTTCTTAAAAGCAGGAAGTTCAGATTATCCGATCAATGTTCTTAAAAAAGCAGGTGTTGATATGACATCAACAAAGCCTGTTGACAATTTGCTAACTTACTTTGGACAGCTTGTTGACGAGATGGAAAAGATATTGAAAAAGCAAGGAAAAATATAAAAGCAGAGAGATTGGCATATATAAAGAATGTTGAAAGGGGACTATTCAAAAGGCAAAGTGAATAGTCCCCTTTTCGTTTTTTCAATAAAACTTTTAGGGTATTAAAAAATCAATAAAGATGAATTAGAATAATCTTATTGTCATATTCTAAATCATAAGAATGATAGGGTGAGTTTGATGATAGTGAAAGCATATATAGACGATTTTAACGAGATAACAGTAGTACTTGCTCAGATGGTTCATTCAGTTAAAAAGGAAGATTTCAAGGTTTTTTTAGATGATCAGGAAATAGATATTGAAAAGGTAGAAAAGCTCATGCCACACTCAGAAAATCCATTTGAAGCAGAAACAAGAGGCTATGAAATCTGCGAACAAAAAGGAAAGATTAGATTTGTTTTAAAAGAAGGACACTTTGATTTTCACAGAAAGTCTACGGTAAGGCCAGTTTTTGTTATTGGGGATATGAACAACTGGACAATTTCGCCTGAGTGGGAACTTACTTATTCAAAACTCAGGGGAAGGTATGAGCTTATAAAAGATTTAAAGGATATTAAGATTGGGCAAAAGTTTAAATTTGCAGAAGGAGCAAGCCGAAAACTTTGGTATCCTCCAGGATATGGAAATGATATTGTAATAGAGGACTATTTTGACAGAGAAGCAGCTTTCACAAACATGGTGAAAATTACAACTACCAAAAGGCTTTGGGCAAATTTGAAATACAAAGTAATGTACAAAAACGAATACAAATATGCACGTCCAAGAGAGATTTTGATAAGAAACGAGTATTTCTATGCCAGGGAGCTTGGTGCAAGGTATGAACCATATGGAACCTATTTTAGACTTTGGGCTCCAACTGCTTATAAGGTAAAAATTCAGATATTTGATGAGCATGAAAATTTCAAATTTGAAAAGGAAATGTCAAGGGCAGAGAATGGTACTTGGGATGTATATCTCCCAGGGGATTTAAAGAATCATTTTTACCTTTACGAAATCTGGCATTACAATTACGAAGATGATGAAGGCTATATTGTATATCACGTCCCAGACCCATACTCTAAGGCATCTTCGTCAAACTCTGGCAAAAGTTATATATTTGACCCGGCAGATGGCTTGATAGATGGATGGCAAGCTGATAGTTTTGTTGACAATATTGAAAAGCAAAATGATGCTATAATCTACGAGATGCATGTAAGAGATTTTACAATTGACCAAAGTTCTGGAATTGATGAAAATTTGAGAGGAAAGTTTTTAGGTTTTTGTCAGGAAGGATATTACAAGGAAGGGATTTCAACCGGTCTTTTGCACCTAAAAGAGCTTGGAGTGACTCATGTTCATCTTTTACCAATATCTGATTTTGGGAGTGTTGATGACAAAAACCCGGACAAAAGATACAATTGGGGATATGACCCAGTGCTTTACCAGTGTCCTGAGTATTGGTACTCGACAAAAAGCGGTGGTATTGAAGCGTTGAAAGAACTTAGAACAATGATAAAAAAGCTTCATGAAAATGGAATTGGAGTTGTGATGGATGTTGTTTTTAATCACACATATCACACAAAGGGCGGAAAATTCTCTATATTTGACAAGATTGTACCTGAATACTTTTACAGGGTAGATGACTATGGAGATTATTCAAATGCGACAGGATGTGGAAATGAGCTTGCAACAGAAAAGCCAATGGTGAGGAAATTCATCCTTGACACTATTATCTACTGGACAGAGGAGTTTCACATAGACGGTTTTAGGTTTGACCTGATGGGGCTTATTGACTGTAAAACAATGAGGCATATTGCTAATGAGGTGCGAAAACGAAATCCCAAAGCCTTGATTTATGGTGAAGGTTGGGTGATGGGCGATAGCACCTGCCTTGTTGAAGAGATGGCTACAATCTTGTCATCTTGTCATCAAGGCTATTCAATCGGACTTTTTAACGACAGGATTAGAGATGCCATAAGAGGTGACCTTGACGGCTACAAAACGGGATATGTGCATGGAAATCTATCAGATGTTGAGAGGCTAAAACAGGGTATCAAAGCGGCAATTGATGATTTTGCAAAAGAACCTGATGAATGTGTAAACTATGTTTCCTGTCATGACAACCTGACACTTTTTGACAAGCTGCAAAAGACAATAGTTGGTGAGGACATCTTTTGGATTGACAGGGCATCAAGGCTTGCAAATGCCATTGTGCTGACATCGCAAGGGGTTGCTTTTTTACATGGTGGAGTTGAGTTTAACTGGAGCAAAGGTGGTCATCCTAATACCTACAATGCTGGCGATGACATAAACAAAATTGATTGGAGTTTAAAAGAGAAGTTCTTTGACACGTTTAAGTTTTACTGTGATTTGATAAACCTGAGAAGAAAGCACATTGCTTTTAGGATGAGGTCAAGCGGAGAGATAAAGAAATACTTAAGATTTATTCCTGCACCAGATGGGGTTGTTGCTTTTATAATAACATACCCATATGATGAGTGGAAAAAGATTATTGTTGCCTACAATCCTTTTAAGGAAAAAAAGATTTTGCAGCTTCCAGAAGGTAGCTGGCGTATAAAAGCAAATGATGGCATTGTTTTCCCTGACTCTTCTGAAAAAGAAGCAATAGGCAGCTTTGAGATTGCACCAGTGAGCCTTTTTATTGCATACCAGAAATAGAAGAAAATTTGGGGGTTAAACAAACTTCAGTATTTATTTTACAATCTCTTTTGCCAAAAATACTCTCACATTTTCTGATTCTAAATCAAATGCATGTGGGTCATGTTCGAGCATAATAAGTGTAAATTTTATTCCAAAAGATGAATAAAGTCTTATACATTCCTCCATTTCTTTGTTGACAAAGCATGTGATGATAAAAAGCTCTCTGAAGTTGTATGATCTTAAAACATCATACAGTAAAACCTCAAAGTACTGATTTACTTGAATTTTGACATGTGCCAAAGCCTCACACACCTTTAGAAGCTGGTTTGCATCTTGAGAAGGAAGAAGAATTTCAAGAGGCTGGCCTGTTTCCTCATCAAGTGAGTTACACGCAAATCCCACCGGTGTGGAGGCTTTTAGGCATTCATTAGCCAGGCTTGCTGCAATTTTAATTCCAAATTCAATGATGTTTTTATTAAAAACCTCTTTTCTTTCATACTCTGAACTTTGGACATTTAAAAGAATAATTGCATCACCCGATGAGGTGTATTCATATTTATTTACCATCAAAGTATTGTACTTTGCAGTTGCGTTCCAGTTTATTCTGTTAAAGGCATCGTAGGTCTGATACTCTCTTATTCCGGCAAAGTGGAAGATGTCTTCATAGTAATGTCTCTTAGTAATTGTCTCTCCAGACAAGCTTGATCGAGGCAAAAGGTGTTTTTGCAAGTCCAAAAATGCAGGGTATACAGTCAAAGTGTCACTTACATAGTAACATCTATCAGCAGTTGCCAGGCCAAACAAATCTCCTGTTACAAGATAGATTTTGTCAAGCTTATAAAAACCACGTTTTGTTGCGACAAACTTATGACGTCTTACAATCTGCTGATAGGGCAGCAAGAAGAAGATAGAAATATATCTTAGCTTGTCTCCGACAACATAGTTTTTAGAGTTTTCCATAAAAAAAGATGAAGAAATTTCAAACTCAGACTTTACCCATGGAAGAGGCAAAATCTTGCCATTGTAGATTCTCTCGACTATATGTATTTCTTGCCCTTCACTACTTTTTTCTTCTTCAAAATAAATTTCATATTCTACATTTTTAAGCCCATACCTTTTTGTAACAAAGAAGTTGAGAGCAAACAGAATAGAACATATCAAAAACAACCAAAATGTTTCCATCTTGGATTTATTACCTCTTTTTAATTCAGTTTATTCTTATTATAGCCCATAATATTGAATATTCAAACTAAGAATTTAGCTAAAATTTTTGTTTAAAAATGCTATTGAACATATTCAATTTCACATGTTATAATACTACTGCAACGGCGATGGAGTCCGCCGAACAAATGCCAATGATGGCTGATGACTCCTACAAATATTGCGTCTTTGTAAAAAGGCGTAATATTTGTAGGAGTTTTTTGTTTATATAGTCAAAATTGTCCTTCTAATTATGAGCAACTTACCCAGAAGGAAGGAGAGACAAAAAAGATGAAAAACATTGCTGCGATATCAGTAGGTGCATTTTTTGGTGCGATAAGCAGGTACTTAATTTCACAGCTTTATGTAACTGATTTTCCAACAGCCACACTTTTTATAAATGTGCTTGGAAGCTTTATTTTGTGCTTTGTTGCACAGATTACTATTGATCATATAAAAATAAAACCAGCTGTTCGTCACATGATTACAACTGGGTTTATAAGCAGTTTTACAACCTTTTCAACATTTATAATTGAGATAATAAAACTTATCTCAAAAGGTGAGGCGGCAAAGGCTTTTGTGTATCCTGTGCTTTCAATTTTGCTTGGGCTTTTTGCAGCGCTACTGGGTTATGAGGCAGCAGAGTTTGTTGCAACAAGAAAGCAAAAAGAAGAGGTGGCTCAAGAGGTATGAACCTTTTTATTGTTGGACTTGGCGGGGTTGTAGGTGCAGTTTTGAGATATGTAATTTCTAAGATTTTCAAAGAAGTTATGGAAAGAGAGCACCCAATTTCAACCATGTTTATAAACGTAGTTGGGTGTTTTTTCATAGGTTTTTTATCATCAAAGCATTTACCACAAGGATACAAACTGTTTTTAACAACAGGTCTTTTGGGTGGATTCACTACATACTCTACCTTTATGCTTGAGGCATCAATGTATGTAAAAAAATCAAAGCATAAAAAGGCTTTTCTGTATGTGTTCCTCTCTGTTGTGTTTGGCATAATGGCAGCAGGTGTAGGGATTTGGTTGGCGAATGCCAATTAGCTTTTTTTGCTAAGATAGTAGATATAAAGAATATGAAAATGTGGTATAATCAAGAATGAATATTATTAGATACAACAAAACCAACAAGGTGTAAAGTAACAATAATTATAGGGCAGTATGAAAATGATTATCCTAATCCGAGTTGTTTACTCTCTTGGGTACCCAAAAATGGTTCACCACTTCATGTAGTCTGTGCAGTTGGAGATGGTTTTTTGTGGCTTATAACTGCATATTTTCCTTCTGAGGACGAATGGATGATTGATTTTAAAACGAGGAGGAAATAAAAAATGAAGTGTCCATTGTGTAGAACAGAAATGAAAGAAGGAAAGATTAAACATATTGTTGATGTTGGTAACCAAACTGTGATTATAAAAAACGTTCCAGCCCTTGTATGTGGACAATGTGGAGAAGCTTATCTTGATGATGAAACAGCACTTAAGCTTGAAAAGATAGTGGATGAACTTCTTAAAACTAAAACAGAGATAATTATAGCAAACTATTCAGATATTGCAGCATAGACATTTGTACAATTTTATGGTGGATTTAATTATCCCTTATAGGATTAGATGCGATAATTACACGAAGCCAGCTACAGGAGATATATAGATTTTTAACCATCCTGTAGCTTTTTGTTTTATTTTAGAGATTGAAACTTTCTTCACAGGTAGTATATAATTTAAATATTGTAAAAATCAAAAATAAATTACCTTCAAGGAGAGACAACTATTATGAAAATCCAAGCACCAAAAGGAACAAAGGATGTCTTGCCAGAAGAAAGCTATATATGGCAATATGTTGAGAGCAAATTCAGGCAGATTTGCAAACTTTATGGCTATCAAGAAGTAAGATTCCCAACATTTGAATATACAGAGCTTTTCCAGCGAGGCGTTGGTGAGACAACAGACATTGTTCAAAAAGAGATGTATACTTTTTTAGACAAAGGTGGAAGAAGTATAACATTGCGTCCAGAAGGGACAGCTTCTGTTGCGCGACTGTTCATTGAACACGGTTTTGCCTCCCGACCAATGCCACAGCGTCTTTATTACATTATATCAGCATTCAGATATGAAAATACCCAAGGCGGAAGGTACAGAGAGTTTCATCAATTTGGTATTGAAAACTTTGGTTCAAAGTCACCCGTGACAGATGCAGAGATTATTTCACTATCATACAATTTCTTTGTTTCTCTTGGGCTTGACAATATTGTTGTGAATATAAACAGTATTGGTTGTCCTGTTTGCAGAAAGGACTATGTAAAAAATCTCAAGGAATACTTTTTAGGCTACTATGATAAGCTCTGTCCAACCTGCAAACAAAGGCTTGATAAAAATCCGATGAGGATTTTGGACTGCAAAGAAGATAATTGCAAGCTGATTGCCCAAGATGCTCCAAAGCCAATAGAGTATCTTTGCGATGAGTGCAAAACTCATTTTGAAGCTCTAAAAGGGTATTTGGACGCAGCAGGTGTTTGTTACAGAGTTGACCCTTACATTGTAAGAGGATTGGATTACTATACAAAGACAGTTTTTGAGATTGTTGACGTTGTTTTGGACAAAGAACTTGCAATCTGTGGTGGGGGAAGGTATGATAACTTAATAGAGCAGATAGGTGGAAGCAGTACCCCTGGCATTGGCTTTGCAATTGGTGTTGAGAGGCTTATAATGCTTCTTTCACAAAAAGGTCTGATTCCACAAAAGCCACAGGTTCCTCAAGTTTTTGTTGCAACCTTAGGAGATTTGGCAACTAAAAAAGCGTTTGAAATTGCAAGTACTTTGAGGTTTGAAGGGATTTCAACTGTGATTGAGGAGCTTTCAAGGAGTCTAAAGTCTCAGATGAAATATGCAGATAAGCTGGGTTGTGATTTTTCAGTCATAATCGGCGATGATGAGATTGAAAAAGGTGTTTGCAAACTAAGAAACATGAAGACATCATCAGAAGAGGTTGTAAGAATAGAAAGTTTGGCTCAGTACATCAAAAGTAAGATATAAACAAAATTTACAAAGAGGGTGATATTATTGGAAAGCATCAAAGGCTTCAAAAGAACAAAGTACTGTGGAGAAGTGTCGCTTGAAGATGTTGGGAAAGAAGTGATTTTGACAGGTTGGGTTGACACAAGACGTGACCTTGGTGGAATAATATTTGTTGATTTGCGAGACAGAACTGGAATTGTTCAGGTTGTGTTTGACGAGAAGATGGGCGAAGAACTTATGGAGAAAGCAGACAGTTTGAGAAGCGAATATTGTATTGGCATCAGAGGCATTGTAGAAAAAAGACCACCTGACACAGTAAACCCTAAGATCAAAACTGGTGAGGTTGAGGTAAGGGCAAAGGAGCTTAGGATATTTAGCAAGTCCGAAACACCGCCATTCCCAATTGAAGAAGGGATAAATGTAAATGAAGCTGTAAGGCTAAAGTATAGATACCTTGACCTCAGAAGACCTGATATGCAAAGAAACCTAATGTTCAGACACAAACTTTACCAAGTGGTTAGAAATTTCTTATCCCAAAACGGCTTTATTGAAATAGAAACACCAATGCTTACAAAATCAACACCAGAGGGTGCAAGGGATTATCTTGTTCCAAGCAGAATCTTTCCTGGCAAGTTCTTTGCACTGCCACAGTCACCACAGCTTTTCAAACAACTTTTAATGGTTGCTGGGTTTGACAAGTATTTTCAGATTGTAAAGTGCTTCAGAGACGAGGACTTGCGTGCAGACAGGCAACCTGAGTTTACGCAGATTGATATTGAGATGTCATTTGTTGATGTAGATGATGTGATTGAGATAAACGAAAGGCTTCTTCAGACAATTTTCAGAGAAATGCTTGGAATAGATCTAAAACTTCCTCTTCCAAGACTGACATACAAAGAAGCAATGGAAAGATTTGGAACAGACAAACCTGACACACGTTTTGGAATGGAGCTTGTTAATCTCACTGACATTGTAAAACACTGTGAGTTCAAGGTCTTTGCAGATGCCGCAAACAAAGGTGGATCAGTTAGAGCAATAAACGCAAAAGGGTGTGCTGTGAAATTTTCAAGACGAGAGATAGATGCCTTGGTTGAGTACGCTAAGAATTTTGGTGCAAAAGGACTTGCATGGATAGCAGTTGAAAGTGATGGATTAAAATCACCAATTGTCAAGTTTTTAAAGGAAGAAGAGATAAATGAGATTTTAAAGAGACTTGATGCGCAGGTTGGCGACCTTCTTTTGTTCTCAGCAGACAAAGACGAGGTTGTATTTGACGTCCTTGGAAATGTCAGACTTGAGATTGCAAGAAGATTGAACCTTCTTGACAAGTCTAAATTCAATCTTTTGTGGGTAACAGAATTTCCGCTTTTTGAATACTCAGAAGAAGAAGGAAGGTATGTGGCAAAACACCATCCATTTACATCGCCAATGGATGAGGACATAGAGTTTTTGGAGACAGATCCAGCAAGAGTCAGGTCAAAAGCATATGACATTGTTCTAAATGGAACAGAGATTGGTGGTGGGTCAATAAGAATTCACTCAACAGAGCTGCAAAAGAGAATGTTCAAGGCACTTGGCTTTACTGAAGAGCGAGCACAAGACAGATTTGGATTTTTGCTTGAGGCCTTCAAATACGGAACACCACCGCATGGCGGAATTGCATATGGGTTTGACAGACTCTGTATGCTTCTTTTAGGGCTTGATTCAATAAGAGATACAATTGCATTCCCAAAAGTAAAGGACTCATCTTGCCCGCTCACAGATGCACCATCAGAGGTTGAGCCAAAACAGCTTCGTGAGCTTCATATTAAGGTAGATGTTGTGAAGGTATAGATAATCACTGGAGAAAGAGTTGATATAAAAAGATTTAAAGGGCTCATATCCTTGAGAAAAGTACCTAAACTTGAAAAAGGGTATGAGCCTTGTTTTGTTGTTATAAAATTTTTACTTCATTTCATTTCAATATAGTACAAATACCATGTCAAGGTTTCAAAACAAAAATTCAATATTCTTAATTCAATTTAGTCAGAAGATGAACTATAGTAATTTCTAAAGAGATGATAACGATTACATGTACTGGTAGTTAGATTTAGTTGTTTTAAAATTATTTAGACCTTTCAAAGTTGCGTATCTGAGAGGGATTTTTTTCTTTGACGAAAAAGGAGAAGATTTTACAAGAGAAGAGGAGACAAAAGGTGTGCAAGGTAAATTTTCATGCGGTATTTAGGGAATTTTTTAATGATTACAAACGTTATTTTAGGAGGGTGAGTTTTATGAAGAAAGAATGTCTTAGAGTTTTTGCAGTCTTTATGGTTTTTACTTTTTTACTATCTCTTTTTCCCTTTGTTACATTTGCTCAAAATACTGCGTATGAAAAGGATAAGTATCCACACCTGATTGGCAACAGCTTGGTAAAAAAACCTTCTGTGGCTGGAAGACTGCAAATTATCAAACAAAATGGAAGAAGGATTTTAGCCGACCAAAATGGAGAGCCTATTCAGCTTCGTGGTATGAGCACACACGGTCTGCAATGGTTTCCACAGATAATTAACAACAATGCGTTTGCTGCACTTGCAAATGACTGGGGTTGCAATGTAATTCGCTTGGCAATGTATATAGGAGAAGGTGGATATGCTACAAATCCTCAAGTAAAAGACAAGGTCATTGAAGGTATTAAATTGGCAATTCAAAACGACATGTATGTAATCGTAGATTGGCATGTTCTCAATCCCGGCGACCCCAATGCAGAAATTTATAAAGGGGCAAAAGACTTTTTCAAGGAGATAGCCCAAAAATTTCCAAACGATTTTCATATAATTTATGAGTTGTGTAATGAGCCAAACCCAACAGACCCAGGTGTAACAAATGATGAAGCAGGGTGGAAAAAGGTAAAAGCTTATGCTGAACCAATTATAAAGATGCTGCGTCAGATGGGAAATGAAAACATTATAATTGTAGGTTCGCCAAATTGGAGCCAAAGACCAGATTTTGCGATAAAAGACCCAATTGCAGATGACAAGGTCATGTATTCTGTTCATTTCTATACAGGTACACACAAGGTAGATGGATATGTGTTTGAAAATATGAAGATGGCAATTGAAGCAGGCGTTCCAGTATTTGTAACAGAATGGGGGACAAGTGAGGCAAGCGGTGATGGTGGACCATATCTTGATGAGGCTGACAAATGGCTTGAGTACCTCAACGCAAACAATATAAGCTGGGTAAACTGGTCCTTGACAAATAAAAATGAGACTTCTGGTGCTTTTGTACCCTACATTAGCGGTGTGTCTCAAGCAACAGATTTGGACCCTGGCAGCGACCAGAAATGGGATATTTCAGAACTTAGCATCTCTGGTGAATATGTACGATCAAGAATAAAGGGTATTCCATATCAGCCTATTGAGAGAACATTGAAAATTTCTCAAGATCAAGTCGCGTGTGCCCCAATTGGTCAACCTATTTTGCCATCTGATTTTGAAGATGGTACACGGCAAGGTTGGGACTGGGATGGACCATCTGGTGTTAAAGGTGCTTTAACAATAGAAGAGGCAAATGGTTCAAATGCACTTTCATGGGAGGTTGAGTACCCTGAAAAAAAGCTTCAAGATGGTTGGGCTTCTGCTCCAAGGCTAATTTTGAGGAATATAAATACAACAAGAGGTGATTGTAAGTATCTCTGCTTTGACTTTTACCTAAAACCAAAACAGGCAACAAAAGGTGAGCTTGCAATCTTCCTGGCGTTTGCACCACCTTCTCTTAACTATTGGGCACAGGCAGAGGATAGCTTTAATATAGATTTGAGCAATTTATCTACACTGAAGAAAACACCAGATGACCTTTATTCTTTCAAAATTTCTTTTGATTTAGATAAGATAAAAGAGGGGAAGATTATTGGACCTGATACCCATCTGCGAGACATAATCATAGTTGTTGCAGATGTAAACAGTGATTTTAAAGGTAGAATGTACTTAGACAATGTAAGATTTACAAATATGCTTTTTGAAGATGTTACCCCTCAGACAACTGGGTATGAGGCTATTTCAAAGCTTTATTCTAAGAAAATAGTCAATGGAATTTCTACAAATTTATTTGGCCCTGAAAAGGCAGTCACAAGAGCTGAGGTTGCTGCTATGGCAGTCAGACTCTTAGATTTGCAAGAGGAAAGCTACAACGGAGAGTTTACAGATGTAAGCAAAAATAGCTGGTATGCAAATGAAGTATCTACGGCATATAAGGCAGGCATAATTTTGGGAGATGGCAAATATATAAAACCAGAGAAGGCAGTGACACGGGAAGAAATGGCAGTGTTTGCAATGAGAATTTACAGGATTTTGACAGATGAAAAAGCTGAAGCTACTGAAGAGATTGCAATATCAGACAAAAACTCAATCAGTAGCTGGGCAAGACAAGATGTAAATGCTGCTATTTCGCTTGGACTCATGGATGTATTTACAGATGGAAGTTTTGGGCCAAAAGCAAAGGTTGCACGTGCAGAGGCTACACAAATAATCTACAAAATTTTAGAACTTACAGGAAAGATGTAAAAGGATAGATTTTATAATAAGCTTGTACCACATAAAGGGACTATCAAATAGGATAGTTCCTTTTTTTCTGCCTTCTACATTTTTTAATTTATACTTTTTTGACTGCTTTTAAATCAAAATAATGCAAATTTACATATCAATAATTAACAAAAAGAATGCAATTTTATCAATTCATTTTTTATAAGTAAGATTGTAAACTATAGTTGAAAATCAAACTCAGCACAAGGGATATTTCCAAAGATTTAACATAGAAAGGGGAACATGCAAGATGAGAAGTGGTCAGCGCACATATTCACGCTCTGGTTTTATAAAAGAACTTAACAAAAATTTTCCACTATTTATAATGGCACTACCTGGGGTAATTCTCCTGATTGCATTTTCTTATCTTCCACTGTTTGGTCTTATCATCGCTTTTAAAGATGTACATTATGATGTAGGAATTTTAAAAAGTCCATGGGTTGGTTTTAAAAACTTTGAATTTCTATTCAAAACGCCTGATGCATTTATAATTACAAGAAATACACTCTTATATAACTTAGCATTCATTGTTCTTGGTAATTTAGCTGCTATTGCAACTGCAATTGCCTTAAGTGAGATGAGAGCAAGATTTATGGCAAAGTTTTACCAGTCAGTAATGTTTTTGCCTTACTTTTTATCATGGGTTGTTGTTGCATACATGGCGTTTGCATTCTTGAGTGTTGACCTTGGAATATTAAATACGTTGATTTTGCCTAAACTTGGAATAGAACCAATTGCATGGTATGTTGAGCCAAAACCATGGCCGGTGATACTTATTTTAGCAAATCTATGGAAATACACAGGATACAATGCGGTTATATACTTAGCTGCAATTACAGGAATCGACCCTGAGTACTATGAAGCAGCGCTTATTGATGGAGCGAGCAAGTGGCAACAGATAAAACATATCACGTTTCCACTTTTGTCTCCACTGGTAGTGGTACTTGTCCTGCTTGGTATAGGAAGAATATTTTATGCAGACTTTGGTCTCTTCTATCAGCTTCCTATGAACAGCGGTGCACTCTATGATGTTACAAACGTCATTGATACATATGTATACAGGACATTAATGGGGATGAATGACATAGGAATGGCTTCGGCAGCAAGCTTTTACCAGTCGATAATGGGTTTTATATTAGTGTTGACTTCAAATCTAATTGTTCGACGACTTGATCCAGAAAAAGCTCTCTTTTAACAATCAAAATAGGAAAGGCGTGAGGATTCATGCATTCAAGAAGCAGATTTATGCAAATATCAACATCGGCAGAAGTGATATTGCACGTAGTGTTTTTAATCATAACTTTCTTATGTTTGGTTCCTCTTTGGGCAGTTGTTGCTATATCTCTAAGTGATGATGAGGCAATGAGACAAGTAGGGTATAGACTAATTCCAGTCAAATTTAGTACGAAGTCGTATGATTTTGTACTTGGACAAGGGATTGCAATTGCACGTGCATATGGTATCACAATATTTGTAACTGTGGTAGGTACACTTCTATGTGTTGCGGTAGTTTCAATGTACGCATATGTACTGTTCAGAAAAGATTTTAAGTATAGAAAATTCTTCACTTTCTTTGGATTTTTCACAATGTTGATTAACGCTGGACTTGTGCCGTGGTATATAGTTTGTGTAAATGTACTGCATTTGAAAAACACAATTTTTGCTCTCATCTTTCCATATGTAATGAATATGTGGTACGTCTTGATTTTTAGAACATACCTTTCAATGTCCTTGCCTGACTCTATAATTGAATCAGCCAAGATTGATGGTGCCGGGGAATTTACTATATTTTTCAAAATAGTTATTCCATTAGTAAAGCCGGGACTTGCAACAATAGCACTCTTTGCAGCAATAATGTACTGGAATGACTGGTGGCTTCCGTTTATGTTGATTGAAAAGGAAGAACTATATAACTTGCAATATTTAATGTACAGGGTTCAGCAAAAAATACAATACTTAGCAGAGATTGCTTCCAAATTAGCGATGAATCCATCTATTCCGCCTGACATACCTGCAGAATCTGCAAGAATGGCAATGGCAGTTTTGGGAATGGGTCCAATAGTTTTAGCTTATCCATTCTTCCAGCGATATTTTGTTAAAGGTCTTACAATAGGTGCTATCAAAGGATAATGCGTGGTGGATATAGGCCTCAAAAGTCTGGTTTTAACAGGCTTTGGGGCTTATAATAAAAAACAAAAAGTTGGGGAGGTTGGTTTTTGTGAAACTCAAAAAGTTCTTTGTAGTAATGCTCATCTTAGCGTTTGCGTTGACAAGCGTGATTGGCATCGTAAGTGGCTTTGCAGCATCTTCATCTAAACTTCCTTATGTTAAACTCACATGGTATGTCATCGGTACACCACAGAAAGACTGGGATTTGATTAACCAAAAGGTAAATGAGTACATTAAACCAAAACTCAACGCTGAAATCAAAATGACAATGTTTGACTGGGGCGAGTACAACGACAGAATGCAGACAAAGATTGCAGCTGGTGAGCCATTTGACATCTGTTTTACAGCTATTTGGACAAACAACTACAGAACTAACGTTGCAAAAGGTGCGTTTTTACCACTCAACAAACCAGGAAGAGACCTTCTTTCAAAGTATGCACCAAAGACAAAGAAGCTTTTAGGTGATGATTTTATAAAGGGTGCTTCAATTAATGGCATTTTGTATGCAATTCCTGCAAACAAAGAAAAGGCTCATAACTGGGGATTTATTGTAAGAATGGACTTGGTAAAGAAGTATAAGCTTCAGGACATGTTCAAAAAAGTTAAGAAGTTAGAAGATTTAGAGCCATATCTGAAGATTATTAAGCAAAAAGAGCCGGGAGTATATCCATTAGGAGCATATGCAGGTGAGTCTCCAAGATTCTTGCTTGACTGGGATAAGGTTGTAGATGATGATGTTCCTGTTTCACTCTATCCAAATAACAAGAGTACAAAGATAGTAAATGAACTTAAACAGCCAAATACAAAAGCTCTCTTTAAGACAGTAAGAAAGTATTACTTGGCAGGTTACATCAGAAAAGACGCAGCTCAGGTTACAGACTGGATGTCAGATTTGAAGGCAGGAAAGGTATTCGTAATGCCACAGTCTTTAAAACCTGGTAAAGATGCTGAAATGTCAATCTCAACAGGATATGAGTGGAAGCAGATTGACATCACACCACCTGTTATGTCTACAAGAGAGTGTATTGGTTCAATGCAGGCAATAAATGCAAAATCTAAGAATCCTGAAAGAGCACTCATGTTCTTAGAGCTCTTCAACACAGACAAGTATCTAAACAACTTAGTAAACTTTGGTATCGAAGGTCAGCACTACGTATTCAAAGATAAAAAGAAAGGTATTATTGCTCCTGGTCCAAAAGCAAAAGACTACAGCCCAGGTCTTGGTTGGATGTTTGGTAACCAGTTTATAAACTACATCTATGAGAATGAAGACCCGAACAAGTGGAAGAACTTTGAAGAGTATAACAAGAAAGCACTGCCACTTTTGAGCCTTGGGTTTAACTTTGATGACTCAAAGGTTAAGACTCAAGTTGCTGCATGCAAGAGTGTATGGAAACAGTACATTCCACTTCTTGAGACAGGTTCTGTTGACCCAGATAAGTATATACCACAGGCAATCCAGAAGTTTAAACAAGCTGGAGTTGACATTATAATAAAAGAAGCTCAGAAACAATATGATGAGTTCTTAAAGAAGACTGGAAGAAAGAAATAAAAAAATATAGACAAACGGGATACCAATAGTCAGTTTTATATTGGTATCCCGTTTGTTACTAATATTAGTCAATTAATTAAATTGATTGGGGCATGAAAGATAAGGTAAAATATAATTAAAAATGTAGTTATTCAAGCAAGAGTGTAAGGTTGGGATTTTTAATGTTTAGTAAAAAGAAGATAGCTTACTTTAGCTTTTTCATACCGCTAATAACTACCATTACAATAATATTGATGCTAATTTTGAATACACAAAAAAACATTCAAGAAAGCATAATGATTGTCAATGATGAAACAAATATTAAAACTGAGCTGAGATTTATTAGTTCATGGGGGGGTGTTGACCCTTATGCTGACACACTTTCATTTGTTTTGAATAAGTTCCAAGAAGAGAATAAGGATATTATGGTTGTTAATGAGTCTTTATTTGGTGATGATTTTTTGATAAAACTCCAAACTGATTTTGCTTCAGGAAACTCTCCTGATGTCTTTGGTCTTTTCCCAGGGTCTGTTAGAGATATATTGATTAAAAACGATAAAGTTGCTGAATTAACCAATGTGCTAAAAAGTGATAGAAAGTGGTACGAAGGTTTTTATCCTAATATGTGGAAATATGTTATGTGGAATGGGAAAATTTATGGACTCCCCTTTGAGACAATTGTTGAGTGTCTTTTTGTAAACAAGGACATATTTGAAAAATATCATTTGAAAGTACCTCAAAATTTTACTCAGCTCAAGGACGTGTGTAAAAAACTCAGGGCCAAAGGGATCATTCCCATTGCTTTCAATGCTCAGCCAGAAGGTACGTACATATATCAAAACTTAGTAGTTGCAATTGGGACAAAGCAAGAAGTGGAAAACCCTTTAAAAGGTCATAAGATATCACCATCTTACATAAAAGCGCTGGATTACTTAAAAGAGCTCTACAAAATAGGAGCGTTTCCTGATAATTACTATACTCTTACAAGCAAACAGCGAAATGATTTATTTTTATCCAAAAAGGCAGCTATGATTGTTCAAGGGTCTTGGTTTATTCCAAAATGTGATCCAAAAACAGTAGATATATATTTTTTCCCTCAGGTAATATCAGGTGGCAAAAGACAGCTAATTTATGGGCTTGGTGGAGGAACATTTTATATGAGCGCATCTTGCTGGAAAGACCCCAAAAAGAGGGATGCAGCAATAAGACTTTTAAAGTATCTCACCTCAGAAAAAACAGCAAGAATCTTTGTTGAGAGGACGGGACTTATTCCAAACGTGAAAATAACAAATCCACCAAAAATTACAAATCCACTCAGAGCAAAGGCTGAAGGGCTTATTAAAGATGCAGAAGTGCTTGTTTCACCGCCTGACCATTTTATTGATAGGACTATTTGGGACGAGGTTGTTACTAAAAACATTCCTTATGTTCTAAATGACAAAATTACGCCTGAGCAGTTTTGGGCAAAAGCTATTTTGGCATGGGAAGAGAATATGAAAAAATTGGGTGAATAAGTATGAGAAAAAGTAAAGGAATTTTGGATAGGTTTTTAAAATATTACAGAAGCATTTCAATAGACAAGAAATTTTTGGCAGTTGCATATATCCAAATCTTTATTCCAATAATACTGATAGGTGTTGTAAGCTTTAGAATTTCTTCAGACCTGATTTTCGAAAAGTATATTGGTTACACCTCTGATGTTATAAAAACTGCAAGATTGAGAATTGTTGATAAAATAAATGAATTAAATCTGATTACCCAAGATGTATTGTATCAAAGTGAGTTATATAATGTACTTGAAAAAGCCCAAAGAAAAATTGACTATTACGACGATGTTGCCTCATTTACGAATAAACTTAGAAAGATAATCTTAGGACATCGTGATATACAATCTATTGGAATTTTTACAAAAGACAAGAAACTGTGTATAGTTGACAACACATCTCAGAAAAAGGGACTTGATGAGATTGTACCACTGGCCATTACATTTGAGAGACTCTACCGTATAGCATCAAACGGCGATGGAAAACCCGTATGGTATGTTGCAAATATCGATGGTGAAAACGAAAATAACCCAGCTGTTCTTATTGTAAGGCTCATTAATAATCCTAAGACGTTAAAATTTCAAGGAATTTTAGCAATTATGGTAAATAGCGAACTGTTTACAAAGACATTTTCAGAGCTTGTTGCAGAAAAAAGTCAAGCAATTTCGCTCATTGGTCAAAACACCTTCGTTTGTACAAAAGGACAGCTCAACAAACAAGAGGTTATGAAGCTTACCGATAGTATAAAAAACGAAAATGGCGTTGTTACATATACCTCGAAAGAGTCTATTTTAAATGTCTTGCCAATAAAAGAAGTAAATTGGTATATTGTAACATCAATACCTGTAAAAGTTCTTTTTAAAGATATAGATAAACTTCGCATATGGTTAATTATCCTTTGCTTTTTATCTTTCATGATAACGTCTGCTACAGCTCTTTTACTCTCTATGGATTTTTTAAAACCAATCTCGGCTATTGTTGAGGCAACAAAAAAAGTAAGTAGTGGGGAGTATACTACAATAAATGACCTTGAGCGAAAAGATGAGCTTGGGCTTTTAATTGAGAACTTCAATAGCATGGTACAGAAGATAAATCATCTTATAAATTCTATCTACAAAGAGCGAATAACGAGAAAAGAAGCTGAAATAAAAGCGCTGCAGAGTCAGCTCAATCCTCATTTTTTATTTAACATATTAGAATCAATTAACTGGCTTGCGCAGCTAAACGGGGTATCTCAAATTAGTGATGTTGTGATAGCCCTCTCAAGACTTTTAGAGGTGAATTTGAAAGAAGAAAAATTCTTGCCTCTTGAAGAGGAGCTAAAATACATAACTTCGTACATTTCTATTTTAAAGATAAACTTTGGAGAGGAAAATCTGAAACTTGAGATTGACGCAGACAAAGAGGCTTTAAAGTTTAGAATTCCAAAACTCTTAATTCAACCGCTTGTAGAAAACTCTGTTTTTCATGGGATAAGACCAAAAGGGAGAGGCAAGATTTTTATTGGATGTTATGTGTTTGATGAAAAGCTCAACATAATTGTGAAAGACGACGGGATAGGGATGAATCCAGAAAAATTAAATAAAATTCGTGATGGTCTTGCAAATGAGCTTGAGTTTGACCAAGAAGAAAAATCATACACAAGAATTGGACTTCTGAATGTTGTAAAGAGATTAAAATTGATATATGGTAGTAATGCTCACTTTTCAATCGAAAGTGTGCCTAATAAGGGCACCACAATAAAGATAGAAATTTTGGTTGAGGCAATAGAAAAGGTCTATGAAGATAACTTAGAATACTTGTAAAGAGGGGTAATTTAAAGATGTACAAGATTTTAATCGTTGATGATGATATGCTTATAAGAAAGGGAATTAGAAATGTAATTAGATGGAAAGATTTTGACTGTGAGATCTGTGCCGAAGCTTCAACTGGCGAGGAGGCCTTAGAGCTTATTAAAAAGTTTACGCCTGACATAGTCATTACAGACATCAGAATGCCTAACATGGATGGGATTGAGCTAATTGAGAGAATAAAGGCCATTTTGCCTCAGTGTAAGATTATTATTCTCACGGCTTACAGAGAATTTGAATATGCTCAAAGAGCCATAAAATTTGGGGCATTTGATTTTTTGCTAAAGCCAACAAAGGTGGAAGATATAATAAATGTTGTTCAAAAAGCTATTGCCGAGATAAATAAAGAAAAAACAATAATAGAAGAACTTGAGAAGATAAATAGACTTTTACAAGAGAAATTGCCAATTTTGAGAGAAAACTTTTTGTTCAATGTCATATTTGAGATGATTACAAATGAAGATGAAATTGTCCAGATGGCAGAAGTATACAAAATTGATATAAAGAACTTTGTCATGATTTTGGCAGAATGTGGAATAAAAGAAGAAAACGAAAAACCAAATAGTCATTTGTATCTTTTGGGTGTTTCTAATATACTGAATGATTTTATTGATAAAGATTGTTCTATATATACAATATACCTAAACAATTCTCAAGCAGTCTATGTTGTAAGTTTTGAATGTGAACCTTCCAAAAAAGAGGAGTTAGAGTTTTTTGAACTTTTAAAACAACTCAAAAAAGCAGCTATTGAATGTTTTAACATAGATCTGACATTAGTTGTCAGTACATGGGGTTACGGTATTGTAGAGCTTCCAAACAAATTCAAAGAGTGCATTGATGCTATTAACTACAAGTTTTACTTTGACAATGAAGACATAATATATTACAAGGACCTTTCACATCTTTTTGTGTATGTTGATGATAAAAAATTAAAATATTTGAAAAATGAAATTATTTCAAATGTAAGATATGGCAATATTTCAAATATAGATATACTATTATCAGAACTTGAAGAGACACTAAAAAAATCAAAGGCTGACAAACAATATATATTCAATCTATATTATCTTATGTTAATTGAGATCAACATGATAAAAGCTCAGGTTTTGTCAAGCTCAAGCCAATATGAACAAGAAGACAAGCTGCAAGACATTGAGTTTTTGAGTGAGATTTTAAAATGTAAAAGTATTTCTGAGCTAAATGGTGTACTTAAAATGTCAATCCAAAAGACAATCGAAGAAGTACAAAAGCACAACCAGAGCAAGATGGGCAGCTTAATTAAAAAGGTGATTGAATACATTAAAGCAAACTACTCTTACAATGAAATATCACTTTCAGAGATTTCGGAAAAGTTCTTTGTAAGTCCTTCATACTTAAGTAGACTATTCAAAAAGGAAACAGGAAAGAATCTTTCTGATTTTATAAATGAATACAGAATTGAGAAGGCTAAAGAGCTTCTTGCAACAACTGATTTGAAAACATATGAGGTGGCAGATAAAGTGGGCATCCCGGACCCTCACTATTTTTCGAGGATATTTAAGCGATATACAGGTTATAGCCCCTCTGAGTACAAAGAAGTAGTAAAGTTTAAGAATGTAAGGTTGAATGGATAGAAAAATGGGGCAACAGCTTTTGATATTGAGCTGGCCCCAGGTTATCAATTTTCGAGTAACCATTTTTAATCTCTTTTTAAGCTGAGCACTTTCAAAAGAGATATAGAAGCGATAATTGCAAGGACTGCACCAAATATAAACGGTGCGGAAGGTGAGATGTATTGCCACAAAAATCCAGCTATCAAACTTGCAGGAAATGCAAATATTCCAACAGCTCCGTTGTAAAGTCCATAAGCGGTTCCTCTTTTTTCAGGCTTAACTAAATCAGCAACAAGTGCCTTTTCAACACCTTCTGTCAGTCCATAGTAGAGACCATATAGAATGTACAGAATGACTATTTGGTATGTCTTTGTTGCAAGGCCGAAGCCCAAGTAAATCAGAGCATACACAATCCAGCCAGCGACAATTAAATGTTGACGTTTTATTCTATCTGAAAGAAGTCCTGCTGGATAGGCACTGATTGTGGTGATAAAGTTAAATGCCGCTAACATCAAAAATATCTCTAAGATACTCAAACCTCTGTTTTGAGCTTGAAGTATCAAAAACGCATCCGAAGAGTTACCAAGTGTAAAGATTGCAATTGTGAGAAGATACAGCTTAAATCTTTTGTCAAAACCTTTTAAAGAGAGGTTCACTTTGTTTGTACTGCTGTTTCCATTTTTAACATCTACAGCAAATGCAACTATGAGAAAAAGAGCAATAAATACTGGGAAGATTGAAATTAAAACTAAAATTTTAAATAAATGGTCTGTAAGTTTAATTGCATTCTTTGAGGAAAAATAGATAACTGCAGAGCCTACCAAAAGTGCCAGGATTGCACCTGCCGGGTCCATTGCTCTATTAAAACCAAACGCCTTTCCAAGTTCCTCTTTTTTTGTGGTATTTGCTACGAGTGCATCTCTTGGAGATGTTCTAATACCCTTGCCCACTCTGTCGAGAAACCTTATTATCAGTACAAATACCCAGTTGTTTGCAAAGTACAAAAGTGGTTTTGAGATTGCAGAAAGGCCATAGCCCAAAGTGACAAGCCATTTTCGCTGATTTAACTTATCAGAAAGATAGCCTGAGAAAATTTTTAAAATAGTGGCGGTTGAATCTGCAATTCCTTCTATAAGTCCTATAATAGATGTTTTTGTATTTAGGACATTTTTCAAAAAAAGAGGCAACGCTCTTATTGTCAGCTCACTTGAAAAGTCGTTTAAAAAACTCACAAAACCAAATATAAACGCATTCCACGGTATACCAAAGACTTTCTTTTCCTGAATTTTTGAATTCTTATTATTCATCCTCTTCATCTCCTTTTTCCTCATTCTGCCATTCAAATTCAAGCTCAAACTTGATGGTGTCAACTCTTTTTTAATTTTTACCTCCATCTCTACGTTATCAGGAAATTCAAATTTTTTGTCTTCAATGGTAATTGATTTTTCTTGTGCAATTGTGTCAAGTATCTCTTTTGCGTGTGAGATCAAGTTTTCAGTTTTTCCACTTTTTACTTCTTCGAACCGTGTAATAGTTTGATTTTTGAAATAATCCCTTGATGAGCCTTTACCAAGCCACTCAAGCAAGGCTTTTTTTGAAAACCGCCACTCTCTTCCGATCTTTCGTGCAGGGATATCTTCATCCTTTAAAAGCTGATTAAACGTCTTGCTTGATATTTCCAAAAACTTAGCCGCCTCTTCAAAATTCAAAACCTCTTTTTCCATTAAAATCACCTCAAATTATAGTTAAGTTACAGTTAATTTATAGTTATATTATAGTTTAAATGAATCTAAATTGCAATGCAAAATAATCTTCACCAAGGAAAAGGTGCAAAAAAAATAGAGGAGATGTTTCTCATCCAGCTAAAAGTTGTGAACTTGATGTGAAAAAATTTAGTAATCTCAAGTTAATATCTTCACTTTTCTTGTGCTCAGGCGAAAAGAAATTGACAGGTGGTTCTCCGCAAACATCAGAGCCAATTATGGTGTATTTAGAAGCAAAGTAGGAAAGAATCTCAAAAAGGGTGGCGACATCGCAGCTTCCTTGGTCCCATGTTGTTTTTAAAGAGGAAGAACTCAAAATATCTTTGTCAATGCTTATGTAAATATCAAATCGAGGTTGGATTTTTCTGTATTCTGAGGGTAATGCTATTTTTAGCTTTTGATTTTCAACATTCTTTTTTTCCTCTGAAAGTACAAAGACCTCAGCTACATTTTCTAAATCGCATGCATCTTTTAACCACGAGCCGCAGCTTACAAATCCTTCAAAAAAGTTTGAGTAATCAACGTGCTTATCAAAGACAATTAAAGAGATTTTTTGAGAAATGTTTTTGAGAAGCACCAATGAAAAATGATGAAAGTCACCTGAGCCAAGGAAACACAATGAATTTTTTATATTTTTAATCTTATCAGAGATCATTTCTAAGGTATTTGTTGAACACATGTATCTTGTAGAGCTAATGTTACTCAGGTCAATTGTTTTGCATAAGCTTTTGAGTCTTGGCTGAAAAGAATAGTAATTGTCAAACATTAACACATAAGAAGAAGACAATAAGCTCTTCACCTGCTCATCATCTCCTTCTTAGCTTTTGTATGTTGCTGTTTTCTACTTAAAATTATATCATTCCTTGCCGATCTTTTTCTCTTTCTGTTAAAGAACTAAGAAATAGTGGTAATATATTTACTGAAAGAGTGAAAAAATAGATTTAACATTTTAAAAGTGTGAAAGGAGAGAGAGCAAAAATGGATTCAAAAGAAATTGTGTTGCAGGCGCTAAAAAGCTCTGACCAGCCCTTGAAAACCCAAGACATTGTTGAAAAAACGGGGCTTGATAAAAAGGAAGTGGAAAAGGCAATAAAAGATCTTAAAGATGAAGGTCTGATAGAGTCGCCAAAGCGCTGTTATTATAAGGCAAAATGAGAATGTTTGGAAATTTTGAAAAAGTAGAGAAAGCCTTTGAGTGAAGGTGCAAAGAAAGTTGAAACAAAATAAAGAAACTTCCCTAACTAGGGTACTTGTAATATAGAAGGTATTGATATGTAGAGGGTGGGCTAAATGATAGGCGCCCCTCTTTTTTTTAATGTATAATTTAATGTCACCTTTCAATACACAAAAAGTTTGATATTAGTTGTTATTCAAAATTATTGTTTTTGAATAACTCTATTTATCTTTGTATATTATTCATAAATTTGAGCAACTAAAATATGCAATCTGCAGCATATTGACAATTTTCATCAGAAATTATATAATCAAAACAAAGCCAAGCAAACATTTGCATAAACTTTTAACCTCTTCAAATTTTTTAATTGTCAATTTTAATTTATGTATAAAGCTTAACTTGAACTTAGCTTTTTCTTATCTCTTAATCCAATTTAAAGGAGGTTTATACTAATGATTAAAACTAACTTGAGCAAACGTTTGATGTCAGTTTTAATTGTTTTGAGCTTTTTAGTTTCAATCATTTTGCCACTTTCAATTTTTGCTGCAGATGAAAAGACCACTCTCATCATTCACTACTACCGTTATAACGAAGACTATCAGGGCTGGAACCTCTGGATCTGGCCTGTTGAGCCGGTTGGGGCAGAAGGGAAAGCTTATGAGTTTACTTCTAAAGATGACTTTGGTGTGAAAGCAGTTGTAGAGCTTCCTGGCAAAATAACTAAAGTGGGTATTATCGTAAGAAAGGGCAATTGGGAAGCAAAAGATGTTGCATTTGACAGATTCATCTCTAACATCAACGGAACAAAAGAGGTTTGGCTAATTGAAGGAGAAGAGCAAATCTACACATCCCAGCCTCAAAAAACTCCTAAGATGACAGCTTTCATTGATGGACTTAATACAATCGTTGTAAAGCTTGCGAAGAAAGCAGATATTCTTCCAAATAACAAAACTCAAGGGTTCAAAGTTACGGCATTTTATGAAGAAATTCCTATCAAAAAAGTTGAGCCAGTTTTGCCCAAGATAAATAAGAATTTTAAGCCAGAAGAAGCAGGGTATGAGCTCATTGATGGCGGCACAAAGGTAAGATTTGTCTTAAAACCAGGTGCAGGTGATTTTAAGTTCACAGATACAACTGGTAAACTTGATGTATACGTATCAGGAACTATGAACGACTGGGGCGGAACAGCTTCTCCAGAAGGAAAATATAAACCACTTCCTGAATGGAAAATGACATGGAATCCGCAGAAAGGATACTATGAGCTTGTGAAAGAACTTGGCAAAGACGGCGTTGTAATTGGTGCTAAGTTCAAGTTCACATCATGGGATGGTACATCTGCAAAGTGGTACCCAGATGGAATGGGAAATGACAAAGTAATTGAGGAACTTTACACAGGAAATGAGAAGATAACAAAAATTGACACTTTCATGATTACAACTGAAGAGGAACTTGAGCCACAGGTTCCATATGTTATTTCTAAAGATGGTTTTAAATCTGCAATTGCTCAGGCAAGAGACATATTGGACAATCCAAAATATTATTACAAAGGAAATGACCTTGGGCTTGTGTATACAAAGAGTTATTCTACATTTAGACTTTGGGCGCCAACTGCAATAGCAGTTATTTTAAGACTTTATGACGATTACAAAACCACAAAATACAAAGAGTATGAAATGGAGCAGTCTGTGAACGGTACTTGGTACCTTAAGATAAAAGGTGATTTGAAAGGAAAGTACTATCAGTACGAAGTTTGGCATGCATCAAATTCTTTAACTGATGACTCAATCAGAAAATATGTTGTACCAGATCCATATTCAAGGGCAACTTCGGCAAACTCTGAAAGAACTTTAATATTTGACCCAAAAGATACAAACCCCGTTGGCTGGGAGAAAGATACATTTATAAAGCTTGAAAACCAAGAAGATGCAATAATTTATGAGACGCATGTAAGAGACTTTACAATAGATGCTTCAAGTGGTGTAAGACCAGAATTTAGAGGCAAATATTTAGGATTTGCACAAACAGGTACAAAAGGACCAAATGGCGTGAAAACAGGTATTGACCACTTAAAAGAGCTTGGTATAACCCATGTACATCTGCTTCCAACATATGACTTTGGTTCGGTTGATGAGACAAATCCTGAAAAAGGCTATAACTGGGGATATGATCCTGTTTTGTATCAAAATGTTGAAGGTTCGTATGCTACAAATCCAAATACAATTGCGAGGATTAAAGAGTACAAACAGATGGTTATGGCTCTGCACAAGGCAGGAATAGGTGTTATTCAAGACGTTGTATTTAACCACACATTCCAGATAGGAGATGCTAAATTCTCGATTTTTGACAAGATAGTGCCAGGGTACTTTTACAGAAAAGACAAAGACGGTAATTACTCCAATGGCTCAGGTGTAGGTAACGAAATTGCAACAGAAAAGCCGATGGTAAGAAAGTTTATAATTGATACCTTGACATACCTTACAAAAGAATATCACATAGATGGTTTTAGATTTGACTTAATGGCAGCAATAGATAGAGTTACAATGGCAAAAGCACAGGAAGAAGTAAGAAAGATAAATCCATCAGCAGTAATCTACGGCGAAGGCTGGATGGCAGGTGCATCGCCACTTGATCCATCACTTAGAATGGAAATAGGCTCATTCAATCAAGCAGGGCTTCACATTGGGCTTTTTAACGACAGAATAAGAGAAGCAATCAGAGGCAACCTTGACAATGAGTCAAAAGGATTTATGCAAGGGAACTATTCTTTTAGACTTGAAGACCTCAAGAGAGGTATTCAAGGTGGACTTGGTGATTTTGCAACAGACCCAGATGAATGTATCAACTATGTATCTGCACATGATAACTTGACTTTGTGGGACAAACTTCAAAAGAGTGTTCCAAATGAACCAGATTATATCAAAGATAAGATGGGTAGACTTGCAAATGCAATCGTTTTGACAGCACAAGGTGTTCCATTCTTACACGGTGGAGTTGAATTCAACAGAACAAAATATATGAACAGCAACTCATATAATGCGGGTGACAAAATAAACAAATATGACTGGAACTTGAAAGTAAAGTGGTACAATACTTTTAAGTACTATCAAGGTTTAATTGCACTAAGAAAAGCTCATCCAGCCTTCAGAATGACAACTGCAGAAGATATCCAAAAATATCTCACATTTATCCAAACACCAAAGGGGACTTTAGGATTCAGACTCACATATCCAAAAGATACATGGAATGACATTATAGTTGTTTACAACTCAACAAAGAAAGTACAAGAGGTCACATTGCCAGAGGGGAACTGGGTTGTTGTTGCAAATGGAGATGAAGTTGGCACAACACCAATTAAGAATCTTACAAACTTTGTTGCTGGCAAAGCATTGGTTGCACCAATTTCAATGTTTGTTGCATACAAGAGCAATGAATTTCCGCAAGGTTTTACTAAAGTAACCGGTAAGGACCCTGTATCATTAGAAAGCTCAAGCACAGTAGCAGTTCCAAAAGTTTATCAAAAAATTAAGCAAGAGACTCCATCTTCTATAAGATAAAGATGAATTGCTAAAAATATGATATAATATTCCTCAGGTGATTTCAAATGTACAAAACACAGAAAAATCATATAAGGTGTGATAAACAAACATACAGACTGCTACGTCAGCTTTGCCACTTCTCAAAAAATCTGTACAACTATGCTCTGTACCATATAAGGCAACACTACTTTAAAACTCAGGAATATCTGCGATATGAGAGTGTATATCATCTTGTGAAAGAGAACGAAAACTATAGACTTTTGCCATCGCAGGTTGCCCAGCAAACACTTATTTCAGTGGATGAAGCTTTTAAGTCTTTTC
>NZ_APGP01000109.1:0-2658 GCF_000404025.1 Caldicellulosiruptor sp. F32 | reverse complement strand
CCATAGTTTATAACACCAAATATCAAAACACCTGCTAAAACACCAGGCACTGTTCCAATTCCACCTGTTGTTGAAACGCCACCAACAACGCAGGCTGCAATAGCGTCAAGCTCGTACATGTTACCATAGTTGTTTGTTGCACCGCCAGTTCTTGCAGCCTCTAAAACACCTGCTAAGCCATATAAAAGTCCTGCAAATGCATAGACAAATATCAATACCTTTGCAACATTTATACCAGAAACCCTTGCAGCATTGACATTACCACCGACTGCATAGATACTCTTTCCTATGCTTGTCTTGTTAAGTATCACCCATACAACTATTGCAACAACCAAAGCTATTATCAAAATATATGGTATTGAATACTCACCTGAAATTCCAATATAACCTGTACCTAAGTTTGTAAAGTCAGACCTTAAACCACCGATTGGCTGTGAGTTGTTTGGCGGAAGGTTAAAATACAGTGAGTTTGCGCCATAGATGATTACCATTGAACCCAAAGTCGCAATAAACGGTGGTAAGCTCAAACGCGAAATTACTATACCATTTAAAAGCCCAAACAATAAAGTAATTACAATTGCAATTAGTATAGGAACTATCAGTGGTAGCTGTGGAAGGTCGGGAAAGAACCTTCTTGCATAGTCAGCAGTTTGAAGCATTGACGCAGACACAACAGCAGCTAAACCAACAGCTCTTCCTGCTGACAAATCAACACCGCCAGTGATTAACACTAAGCTCATACCAAGTGCAATTATTGCCCTTGTTGATGACTGAAGCAATATGTCTCTAAAACATCTCCAAGATAAAAAGTCAGGGCTTATAAAGGCAATCACAATTATGAGGGCAAGTAGAATAAAGTAGATTGCATTTTGTGATACTATTTGTCTTATTCTCTTTGCCGATGTCATTTTGAAGTTGACCTCCTCAAAAATAATTTAAGCTGAGAATCTTGTTGCAAGTCGCATGATTTCTTCTTCTGTTGCATCTTTTCGCTCCAAGATACCAGAAACTCTACCTTCACACATGACAAGGATTCTGTCAGACATTCCTAAAAGTTCTGGCATCTCAGAAGAAATCATGATAATGCTTTTTCCTTCTGTTGCAAGTTGATTTATGAGATTGTAAATTTCATACTTTGCACCAACGTCAATTCCCCTTGTTGGCTCATCTAAAAGAAGAATTTCTGGTTCTGTCAAAAGCCAGCGTGCAATTAATACTTTTTGTTGGTTTCCACCAGAGAGATTCTTTATCTGTGTTTTATATGAAGGTGTTTTTATTTTCAAAACCTTAATAAAGTTTTCGGTGTCCATCACTCTTCTCTTGTCATTCAAAAGTCTAAAACCATTTAGATATTTCCTGAGACTTGCCAATGTTGTATTTTCTAAGATGTTAAGTTCTGGAACAATTCCTGTGAGCTTTCTATCTTCTGTTAAAAGTGCAATCTTGTTTTTGATTGCATCCTGTGGGCTTTTTATAACAACTTCCTTTCCTTTTATGTATATCTTCCCTTCTTTAATGCTTCTTAGCCCAAATATAGCTTCAATCAGCTCTGTTCTCTGAGACCCAACAAGTCCGCCAATCCCTAAAATTTCGCCTTTTTTCAGTTCAAATGAAACATTCTTAAACGACTTTGGATGAACAGATGTCAAATTTTCAACCCTCAAAATAACCTCTGAGGGCTTGTTTGTCTTTTGTGGGAACCTGTCTGACATCTGGCGTCCAACCATGTTTGCAATCATCATATCAGGTGTGAGCTCTGATATATTCCACGAACCAACCACTTTACCATCTCGCATGATTGTCACTTCATCTGCTATCTCAAATATCTCTTCAAGCTTGTGAGAGATATATATGATTGAAACACCTTTTGATTTTAGGTCTTTTATTATCCTAAAAAGATGCTCAACCTCGTTTTCTGTCAAGGAAGATGTTGGCTCATCCATGACAATAACTTTTGAGTTGTAAGATACAGCCTTTGCAATCTCAATAAGCTGAATTTTAGAAACAGAAAGCTGGCCCACAATTGCCTTTGGGTCAACATCTATCTCAAGTCTTTGCAAAAGTGCTTTTGTGTCTTCGTACATCTTCTTGTGGTCAACAAACCTAAAAGGCCCCGCATTTATGTGAGGAAATCTGCCAAGCCAGATGTTCTCCATCACATTTCGCTGAGGAACTGGCTGAAGTTCTTGGTGGATCATTGAAATCCCAAGCTTTATAGCGTCAATCGGACTTTGAATGTGAACATGCTGACCATCTAATATGATCTCACCACTGTCAGGCTTGTAAATTCCAAATAGGCACTTCATCAATGTGGACTTCCCCGCACCATTTTCGCCCAAAAGCGCATGAACAGTCCCTTTTTTTATCTTTACTGTAACATTGTCAAGTGCTTTAACACCTGGAAATTCCTTTGTAATGTTATTCATCTCTAAAATATACTCTGGTCTTCCCATAGCAATACACCTCTTGAAACAATTTTCCGTCAAAAAAAGCAATTCAAAATTACCGCCACCTTGCCATCTTCTAAATAGGCTCTTTGACAAGGTGGCGGCTTTAGTTTCTATGCTTTACTGTTCATTTACGTATTTTTTCATCTCTTCTAAGTTATCTTTTGTAACCTTCTGATATGGTACCCAGATGTACTTTCCATCTGTGATG
>NZ_APGP01000108.1:0-1174 GCF_000404025.1 Caldicellulosiruptor sp. F32 | reverse complement strand
GCAAGCAAATCCAAGGTACTATTATGACGAGAAAACAAACTCATTTTGTATAGAGAACTATCAGCTTTCAAAACCATTCTCGAGTTTTTTGCCCGGGATTGCAGGTATATTTGGAATTCCACTTTGGTGCTTTTATGTGAACAGAGGGCAGTGTATAGTGTCGTTCGGAACAAAGAACAAAGACGGGGCAATTTTAGAATTTTTGCCGGCCGACAGGGCTTACAGGCTTGCATCAACCCACGGGTTTAGAACCTTCTTGAAACTGAACAAAAACCTCTTTTATGAACCTTTTCAAATAGAAAATTTACTCAACTTTGCAAAAAGCAAGATGTCCATTTTTGCTGACCATCTTGAGATTTGCGAAGAAAATCCAAATATTGGTATCAAGACAGAAGTGAGGTATTACACTCTTCCAAACAAGAATGTGGCTTCTCTTGTGAGGGAGATAAAAGTAACAAATATCTCACAAAGGCCTGTGGATATTGAAGCTTTAGACGGGCTTGCCTTGATTGTTCCATACGGCAAAAGTGATTTTGCACTGAAGAACATGAGCAGGACAAGTGAGGCATGGAATTTTGTTGAGAATTTAGACAAAAAAGCTCCATACTTTAGATTTCATTCATCTTCTGAGGACACAACAGAAGTTTTTGAAATAAAAGAGGGGAATTTCTTTGTAAGCTTTGACAATACGCAGGGCGGCTTTGAAAGATGCGATGTTATAATTGACCCAAAGATTATTTTTGGAATAAGCTCAGAAATAGCAAAGCCTTATGAGTTTATCTTTTCAGATAGGCTTGAAATATCAAATCAGGTTTTTGCGAACAAGACATGCTGCGCTTTTGCTTATGCAAGGAGGACTTTAGATCCACAGCAGACTTTGATTTTATACAGCATTATAGGACATGCAAAAAGCATTGATGAACTAAACTGCTTTGTTGATTCTATTTGCTCTTCTGAGTTTTTTGACAAAGCGTTTGAAGAGAACAAAGCTATAATTGATGCTATTGTTGCAAACAATACAATTGTGACTTCAGACAAAAAATTAGATGAGTATGCCAAAATGTGCTATCTTGACAATATCTTGCGCGGCGGTGTGCCTTTCACAATTGATCATGATGACAAAAAGGATGTTATATATCTGTTTTCACGAAAACATGGGGATTTGGAAAGAGAT